>JANXSH010001358.1 GCA_025356615.1 Planctomycetia bacterium
GGCGAGCTTCGCGCCGATCTCGGCGTTGTTGTTGCTGGCGATCGTGGCGACTTCGGTGATCGACTTGGCGTCGTTGGCGTCGATCTTCTCGGCGAGGCTCTCGAGCTTGGCGACGACCTTATCGACGCCCTTCTGGATGCCGCGCGTCAGTGCCATCGGGTCGTGCCCGGCGGCGATCATCTTGAGACCTTCGCGGTAGATGGCCTCGGCGAGGACGGTCGCGGTGGTGGTGCCGTCGCCGGCCACGTCGCTCGTCTTACTCGCCGCTTCCTTGACCAGTTGCGCGCCCATGTTCTCGAAGGGATCGGTCAGTTCGATCTCCTCCGCCACGGTCACGCCGTCCTTGGTCACGGTCGGGCTGCCCCAACCCTTGTCGATCACGGCGTTGCGCCCGCGAGGCCCCAGCGTCGAACGCACGGCCTTGGCCAGCTTGTTGACGCCGGCCAGTAGCTTCTGGCGCGCCTCATCCGCGTAGACCAGCTTTTTTGCTCCCATGAGTCGCTCATCTCCTGGCTTTTGTACGATGGACTGCACTTGATTCGGGTAGCACACGCACAATCCATGCCGCAGAGAGGGGCGAGGAACAAGTCGAAGAGGCGCATGGACTTTGGTCATGAAAGGGGGTTCGGGAGACGAGGACGGACTCTGTCAATGTGGCAGGAGGCCGGGTGGGGGATGCCACTTTTGTCAGGGAGACGAAAGAGCCGATGGCCCGTCTAACGGACGTTCGCCCGAAGCCCACTACTTCCGACTGGCGAGGTAATCCGCCAGGGCGCTCAGGTCGCTGTCGCTGATCTTGTCCGCGCCGCTGGCCGGCATTCGGGACTGCGGCTTGTGCGCTTTGGGATTGCGGACATGGTCGGTGAGCCACTGTTTCGTGTGTTCAGGCTCGGCTCCCACCTTCGTGAGATCCGGCCCACCCATGCCGCCACGCCCAGGCCCGCCGGGAGGGCCGCCCTTCGTGCCGTCCGGCGCGCCGGGCGGTCCGCCCATCATGCCCCCCGGCCCGCCGCCGGTCTCTCCCAACTTGTGACATTGCGCGCACTTGTTGTCCGCGTACACCTTCTTGCCGACGGCGAATTCCGCGCCGCCGGGCAACTTGGCCAGCACCGTGGCGCTGTCCGGGCCACCGCCGCCCATCGGTCCGGGGGCAGGGGTGCCCCCGCCCGTGTCGGCAGGCTTTTTGTTGCAGCCCGCCACACCCAGGCAGACCCCTCCGACGAATAGGAGGATCAGCAACGCAGAACGTACTCCACCGAAAGTCATCGCGATTCCCTTTCGATTACTGTATGAGTTCGGACATGCCAGCAATTCAGGGGTACACATCGAAACCGGAGAAATGTGGCACTAAATGAGGAGTCTAGAAACCAGAGGTGCCCTCGACAAGGTTTCCGGCTTCCCCACGATCATCAGGCTTCCAGTGGGCGCATATTCGACACAATGGACGATGATAGGGGTTACGCGGATGGCGAGCGGCCCCTGTCAAGGGGCTGTTTCCGAACACAACCGCAAGAACCAGCTTCCCAAATTCGCGTATCAATTCGCCCCGCCGGTCGGAGTATAGTAAGAGGGCCGACGCCTGCGGGAGAGAAGTCGATGGCGACCAAGATGGGCGGAGTCATCCAACACCTCTGTAGACTCGCCCTCCGGGACGGGGACGGGACGACCGACGGCCAGCTGTTGACCGCCTTCGTCCGCCAGAGGGACGAGACGGCCCTTGCTACGCTGGTCGATCGGCACGGCCCGATGGTGTGGGGCGTCTGCCGTCGCTTGCTCCGCAATCACCACGACGCGGAGGACGCCTTCCAGGCCACCTTCCTCGTCCTCGTCCACAAGGCGGCGGCGGTTCGGGAGAAGGAGGCGGTCGCCAACTGGCTCTACGGAGTGGCCCACCAGACGGCGGTACGGGTGCGGGCGACGGTGGCGAAGCGTCAGGGGCGAGAGCAGCCGGTGAAAGACATGGCCGAGCCAGCGGCGAAGGAAACGGACCTCGGCCATGACCTCTTGCCGCTGCTGGATCAGGAGTTGACGCTCCTGCCCGACAAGTACCGCGTCCTGATCGTCCTGTGCGACCTGGAGGGCAAGACTCGGAAAGAAGTGGCCCGCCGACTCGGCTGCCCGGAGGGCACGGTGGCCGGGCGACTGGCGCGGGCGAGGACGATGCTTGCGAATCGACTGAGGAAGCACGGTCTGACGATGACGGGCGCGGCTCTGGCGGTGACCCTCTCGCAAAAGATGGCGTCGGCCTGCGTGCCGGCCTCGCTGGTAACTTCGACGACCAAAGCGGTGACACTGACGGCGGCGGGCCAAGCGATGGCCGGGGTGATCTCGGCCAAGGTGGCCGCCCTCACACAAGGGGTACTGAAGACCATGTTGCTGACGAAACTCAAGGCCGCCACGACGGCGGTGTTCCTGATGCTGGGGATGGCCGGGCTGGGCGCGGGTCTGCTGACCCACGGCATGGCCTCGGCACGACAAGGGGGTGACGGCGTGAAGAAGGCACCCGATGGGGCGAAGGTGCCCGCCGAAGGCAAGGGGACCAAGGGCGGAAAGGCGGCCGGCCCGCCGAAGAGTGACTCAGTTAAAGTCGAGGTCGAAGGGTCGCTCGGGGTGATCGTGCGTCAAGCGAACACCGACTTCGTGACCGCCACCGTCGTCGCCGGGGGAGGGGAGTTCGTCATCGACGCGAGCGGCAGCAAGCCCGCCCAAAAGGACTTGGTCCGCCTGGCGGACAAGTACATCAAGATGGGATCGACCGTCATCATTTCACCCCGGTTGAAGGTGACTGGGCGGCTGGAGTTCCGTGCGACCAAGGTCGTTGGCGAGAAGGGTGAGATGTCCGACGGACCCAAGGCGTGGGTTCTCGTTGCGGACTCGGTCGCGCTGCTGATTGCCGCGCCCGCCATCGATCCCAAGACTGACCGTAAATCAATACCCGCAGGACGACCGGATGACGCCGCCTCCTGGTCCAAACCGACGCGCGGCCTTCACGCCCGGATCGCGTTGGCCGAGCAACCTAAGATCAACGGCACCCGCTCGATCGTCCCGTACCTGGAACTGCAAAACGTGAGCGGTAACGCCGATCGGCTGAAAGTGCGCTGCGACACCGGTCACGTCAAGTTCGAGTTGGTCGATGCGGACGGGAAGGCCGTCCGTGACGGCCATACCCTCCCTCGCAGTGGCCCGCACCCCGACCCAGGCACCATCGTCTTGCCGCTCGATAGCGAAATGCGGATCGGCATGTACTGTAGCAACTGGGGCGCGCCCGAAGACGCGGCGGCGATGATCTCGACCGACAGCGGCGCGTGGGTACTCCGGGCGAAGGAGAAGGGTAAGGTGTTTCTCCGGGCGACGGTCAAGGGCGCGAAGGTGGAATCCGATCCCGATCGGATGTGGTACGGGACGATCGTCACTCCCCCGGTCAAAGTCGATTGGAAGGAGTGAGCCGCCTCTTCATCCGCTCGAGTGGTCCTGCCTCGACGGCTCCGCTGTCCGCGCCGCCGTACATGGCTATCATGATCGATAGTTCCCATGACGTGCTGCGGAGATCACCGATGCGACCGAACCCCCTGCGCCTCGCCTGTCTCCTCGCCCTGGTCGGCCTCTTGCTCGCGGCGGTGCCCGCTTCGGCGCTGATCGTTCGGCTCACTTCGCTCCAGGATCTGCTCACCGAGGCGACCTTCATCGTCACCGCGAAGGTCGATTCGCTCGACCCGAAGCGGCCGGCCATGATGCTCGTCGTCGATGAGCAGCTCAAGGGCAAGCCGGGCTTCACGAAGATGCCCGTCTTGCTCGCGGGCGACAAGGACGCCAAGAAGAAGAAGGAGCAGCCCGACCTCCTCGACCGGCTCGAGGAGAAGATGACCGTCGTCGTCTTCGTCAGCAAGGTCGATGCGGATTACGCGGGGTTCGTCTTCACGAACGGGACGTGGTTCTCGATCAGCGGGACCGTCGTCGATAAGGAGATCCGCTGGTCGTGGACGCACCTCGAGCCGTACCTACGGCGGACCTTCGAGGGCACGACAGCGGAGATGACCAAGACCGTCCGCGACGGCCTCGGCGGCAAGAGCAAGCCGCCCGCCGCGAACGCGAAGGCGAAACCCGGCCTGGGGCCGAAGGTCAAGAAGAAGTCCGCCCGGCTCCGCGACGTGTCGGAGGAGACGGCCCCCGAGGTCGGCGTCGTCATCGCGCCGTTCATCGGCGGGCCGCTGGCCCTCCTCGCGCTGATGTTCCCCACGGTCTTCGGCGGCTGGCAACGCTGGCTCGTGTTGCTCTCCACGGTGTGTACGACGAGTACGCTCTACTCGCTCCAATGGTTGTTCGCCGAGGAACTGATCGGCTCCTGGTGGGGCACGCCGATCGCCCTTTGGATCGGCATGACGCTCGTCAACGTCGTCGGACTGGCCTGGTCCTGGGGACGACACGTCTGCCGGGTGCAGGTCGGCGATGCGCCCCTGATCGCAGGCTGGGTCGAGCGCCTCACCCTCGCGTCGCTCAGCCTGGTCGGCATTGCGGGCGTCTTCTTGCTGCGCCATTTCGAGCAGCCGATCCAGTCCCAGTTCTGGCTCCCCGTCCTGGCGAGCATCCTCGCGTTCTGGATCGGCACCGCCTACGTTGCCTGGACCTGGATCCGAGGCCCGCGTCTGGTCCCCGCCCTGGCGTCGGAGGCGGCGGTGTTGCTCGGGATGGTCCTCGCCAGCGTCGCCCTGACGCCCGTCCTCTCGGCCCAGGACGTTCGACGCCCGACCCTCGAGAGCGCCGGGTCGGGAGAGGTCATCACCCCCGAACTCGCGTGGAGCTTTCGGGTGCCCGAGCGCGGGGCCATCTCCTCGACCCCGGTAGTCGTCGGGGAGCGCGTCTATATCGCCACCGCGATCGACAGCGCTTTTCGCCCCTACGGGATCCTCTATTGCATCGATCGCGCCACGGGCGAGATCGTGTGGTCATTCAGCGACGGCAAGAAGATGAAGCAAGTCCACTCGACCCCGGCCGTCGTCGATGGGCGGATCTATATCGGCGAGGGCTACCACCAGGACGCCGAGTGCAAGGTGTACTGCATCGACGCCAACGACGGGAAGAAGGTGTGGGAACACCCGTGCCTCAGCCACACCGAATCGACGCCGTTCGTCGCCGGGGGGCGGGTCTATGTCGGGGCCGGCGACGACGGGATGTATTGTCTCGACGCCAAGACCGGGACGAAGGTATGGAACTTCCCCGGCTTCCACATCGACGCCGGGCCGATCGTCGTCGGCGATCGGGTCTACGTCGGCTGCGGCGTCGGCGACGTGTACAAGGAAACCATGATGTTCTGCCTCGACGCCGTGAAGGGCGGCGTGATCTGGCGGATGCCGGTCGATCAGCCCGTGTGGAGTCGGCCCGTCGTCGCCGACGGGCATGTCTATGTGGCGACCGGCAACGGCCGACTCAACGAGAGCGCCGACAGGCCCGCCGGCGCGGTCCTGTGCCTCCGCGCGACCGACGGCAACCCCGTCTGGAAGGCCAAGCTCCCCGATGGCGTGTTGGGCCGACTCGTCCTCGACGGCAAGCTCGTCTACGCGGGGTGTTCGGACGGCCACGCCTACGCCCTGTGGCGGACCGACGGCAAGGTCGCCTGGAAACGCAACCTCGGGACGCCGATCGTGACAAGTCCCGGCGTCGAACGCCTCCCCAACGGTCAAACGACCGGGCCGCTGTACGTCGCGGGCTACACCGGCCTCGTCGCCTGCCTCGAACCGCGTTCGGGCAAGGCGATCTGGACGCTCGACCTGGTCGCGAAAACCAAGGTGCCGGTGGAACTGATGTCGAACCCGGTAGTGGACGTGCGGCGCGACGGCGAGGGGGAGGAGCGGCGGCTGTACCTGGGCATTACGACCCAAGGGAGCGCGCGGGTGGGGGAGTTGCATTGCTACGTCGAGAAGGTGGTATCTCGAGCGGACCAGCGTTAGGACGTGCCCAGAAGTTCGTTGTCTTTTCCGTCGCTGAGTAGGACACAACTAAGGATATGGCACGGATCAACTTCCCGGTCCGGCTCGGCTCGCCGGACCATGCCTTCCAACGTGTTGTTAATCTGATAGAACTCCAGTACGGGTAATGAGATAGCGAGTTCTCGGCCGGAGGCCACTCCATTCTGCTGGATCCCCTTTTCGAGCCGTTCGTCGCCGCCAGCCCCCTCAGCGTCATGGCC
>JANXSH010000153.1 GCA_025356615.1 Planctomycetia bacterium
GAGGATGCGCCGGCGGCGGGAATCACGGTCTTCGGGGATCTCAGAAGTAGCAGAAGAGGTGTCGCGCAACATGAGGACCATCCTGGCGTTGGGGTGAATTCGGCTTGCCGGAAGAGGAGCAGTTTCCCGGCACCTCCCCAAACTAGCAAAACCGCGAGAATTTCCCACCTACTTTGGTGAAGCTCACCCTTCAACAGCTCGACCGCCACTTTCCTGGAGACAGTCTACGCATGATCGGCTAGCATGAATGCACCGCCGTTCGGCCCCCCTGATCTCAGGGGTGTCGGCGCGGGTGCATTCCGGGGGACCGCCGATGACGCTCCTATCTCCGTTCTGGCTGTTCCTGTTCGTCCCGCTCCTCCTGTCGCTGTGGGTCTGGCGTCCGCCGACGTGGTTCCTGTTCGGCGTCCGCCTCCTGTCGATCCTGTTCGTCCTGATCTCGTTGGCGGGGCTGGCGTTGCGTCTGCCGAGCAAGGCGGGGACGGTCGTCGTCGTCGTCGATCGCAGCCTGTCGATGCCCTCGGGCAGCGTCGAGAGCCAGAAGGAGTCGATCGACCTCATCATCAAAGAAATGACCGGCGACGACCGCGTGGCCGTGATCTCCTTCGGGCAGCTCGTCGCGGTGGAGCGTTCCCCGGAAGTCGGGCCGTTCGCGGGATTCGCGCATCAAGTGGGCGGCAGCGCGTCGAACCTCGGCGAGGCCGTCGAGAAGGCGCTGAGCCTGATTCCGACCGACACGCCGGGGCGAATCCTGGTCCTGTCCGACGGCAAGTGGACCGGGCGCGACCCGCTGCCGTTCGCCGCGACCGCGCTGGCGCGCGACATCAGCATCGACTACCGCGTCCTCGAGCGGCCCGCGGCGGGCGACCTCGCCATCGCGAAGATCGACGCGCCGGCCCTCGTCGCCGTCGGCGAGTCGTACTTGCTCACCGCCTGGGTGCAGGCTCCCGAGCCGGGCGAGGTCGAGTTCGAGCTGAAGCGCGGCGAGGACACCATCGCCTCGGGCAAGCGGAAGGTCGTCTCCGGCCTCAACCGCTTCACCTTCCGCGACCGCGCGACCGTCGTCGGCAACCAGGCGTACTCGCTGAACGTCCAGTCCGCCGACGGCAAGGAGGATTCCGTCCCCGAGAACAACACGGCGAGGCTGCTGGTCGGCGTCACCGGGCCTAAGCCGATCCTGCACGTCAGTCAGGCCGGCTCGGCGTCGGGCCTCGCCGCCCTCGTCAAGAAGGGAGGCCTGGACATCCGCGCCTCGCGGGCCGAAGACGTGCGTTGGACGCTGGAGGATCTCTCGCGCTATAGCGCCGTCGTCCTCGAGAACACGCCCGCCGACAAGATCGGCCACGTCGGCTTGGAGACGCTCGCCGCCTGGGTCCGCGAGACGGGCTCCGGCCTGGTGATGACGGGCGGCAAGGCGAGTTACGCCCCCGGCGGCTACTTCAAGTCGCCGATCGACCCGATCCTGCCCGTGTCGATGGAGCTGCGCAACGAACACCGCAAGCTGTCGCTCGCCATCGTCGTCGCGCTCGATCGGTCGGGGAGTATGGCCGTCCCGGTGCCCGGCGGGAAGGTCAAGATGGACCTGGCGAACCAGGGCACCGTGCAGGTCCTCGACCTCCTCGGCCCGATGGACGAGTTCGGCTGCATCGCCGTGGACACCGCGCCGCACATCATCGCGCCGTTCGGCAAGATCGCGGACAAGTCCTCGACGCGCAACAAGATCCTCAAGATCCAGTCGATGGGCGGCGGCATCTACATCTACGAGGCGCTCGCCGCCGCCTCGGAGATGATCCTGAAGGCCAAGGCGGGCACCAGGCACATCATCCTCTTCGCCGACGCCGACGACTCCGTCGAGGCGCTGCAATACAAGGATCTGATGACGAAGCTCGAGAAGGCAGGCGTGACGGTGAGCGTCATCGGCCTCGGCACGGAGAAGGACAAGGACGCCGAGCTGCTCAAGGACATCGCCAAGCGCGGCAAGGGCCGGGCCTTCTTCACGAACAACCCGAACGAGTTGCCCCGGCTGTTCGCCCAGGACACGTTCGTCGTGGCCCGCAACACCTTCATCGACGAGCCGGTCAAGATCAAGCACGCCCCCGGCCTGGCGACGATCGTCGATCAGGTGATGCCCTCCCCCGCGAGCCTCGGCGTGGGCGGCTACAACCTGACCTATCTCAAGGATGGGGCGACGCTCGGCACGCTCGCGCTCGACGAGTACAAAGCGCCCATCACCGCCGCCTGGCGTGCCGGCGCGGGCCGAGTGGTTTGCTACACCGGCGAAGCCGACGGGAAGTACGCCGGCGCGATGGCGAAGTGGGACCGGGTCGGCGACTACCACACGAGCTTGTTTCGCTGGGCTGCTGGCGCGGGAAACCCTTTGCGTGATAACATGCTGCTGACGCAGGAGATCCGCGACGGCGTCAACCGGATCCAGCTGCACCTCGACCCCGAGCGCAAGAGCGAATCGTTCGCGGGCATCCCGCGCGTCGCCACGCTCCGCAGCCTGCCGGGGGAAGCGCCGCGCATCGACAGGACGACCCTCCGCTGGACGGGTGCCGACACGCTCGCCGTCGAACTGTCGCTCGACGGCAGCGAGACGGCCCTCAGCACCGTCGAGGTGCCGGGCCAGGACGCGGTAGCGCTGCCGCCGGTCTGCCTCCCCTACTCGCCGGAGTTCCGGCCCGCGCAGGCCGATCGCGGCCTCGTGACGCTGGAGAGACTGGGGCGATCGACCGCCGGCTTCGAGCGCCTCCAGCTCGGTGCCATCTGGAAGGATCTGCCCCGGCGCGAGCGCGTCATCCCGATCTCCCGCTGGCTCCTGCTCGCCGCCGTCCTCCTCTGGCTCATCGAAGTGCTGGAGCGGCGGACGGCCCTCCTGGCGACCCTGATGCGCCGCAAGGCACGCGACACCGATGCCGACGACGACGAAGAGGAGGACGCCCGCCGCCGGGTCGTCACCCCGCTGTCCGCTGCCGCTGCCAAAGCGATGGCAGGCGCGGCCTCTTTGCGATCGGCCACACCTTCCACCTTGGCCGACGCAGAGGCGGCCATCGCCCCCGTGCAACTCCCCGACGAGGCCGGCGGCATGGTCCAGGCGCTCCGCAAGGCCCGCAGGCGAGCGCGCGAGCGGACGGATTGAGAGCGTCCGACCTAACCCCCTAACCCCCTTCCCTAAAAGGAAGGGGGGACCAGACAAATCCGTGGTCTGGCTCCCCCTCCCCTTTAGGGGAGGGGGTTTGGGGGGTGGGGTCAGCCGTTCACCGACCTAAACCCATCACCGAGACGCACCCCATGAGCGATACGAATCTGGTCGATGTCCTCCGCCCGCAGCTCGCCGACCTGCGCGACCAGGGCCTCTACAAGCGCGAACGTCAGATCGAGACCCCGCAAGGCTCGGACATCCGCGTCGGCGGTCGG
>JANXSH010000021.1 GCA_025356615.1 Planctomycetia bacterium
GGACAATTACCATCGTAACCACAATCCTCACAAGAACTTACGGACGATTCTCGCGGGCGAATGTATTCTGCGCAAATCGCTTCGTTATAAGGACTTGCGCGGTAATTGTCCACACGACCAAGTCCGGTCTTCTCCGTCACAACCATTTGCGCCCCGTCGTCCGGTGCCCGCGCAATTCCCCGACGGACAGGGAGGGATCGACTACCGGACGGCCGGGCTAGGCGCACCGTCGCGAACAGCGTACTCGATACGACCTTCATCTCGTGTAGCGCGCGAAGCCCGTCCTATCACCTCGAACAAGCGAGAGGATCCCCTATTCCATCTAGCCTGCCTAGACCAATCTAAAGATATCGGGGACATCGAGGGCAACGTCCTGGGCTTCAACATCCGACACCGTTGGGGTCAAAGGCCCAGCAATCCCAGCGATTCGGGGATAACTGGGAATTGCTGAATTCGGGGCGTGTCAAGGCGCTACAGCGGCAGCGCCATTGCGGCGGCTCCTCCCCCCCAGAGTGCTCGCCTCCTTTGCCTGGGCCTTGCGCATCTTCTCCGCAGTCTTTTCCGTCGTCACGAAGAAGACGTTGGCCTGCCGGACGACCGTCAGGTCGAGCATCTCGGCGACCAAGTGGATCGCCACATCGACCGGCACGTTGAGCAGCCGGGCGGTGATCGCGCGGTTGGGATCCTTGTCCTGCTCGGCGCGGGGGTCGAGGATCACGTTGTAACCCGAAGTCTCCGCGAACTTCTTCAAGACATCCTTGACATCGGCCCGCATGAAGTCCTCACTGATCAGAGGCAGCAAGCCCTTGCGACTATCGATCTCCCCGGAATCCTCCTCGGCCTCAGCCCGGAGACCCGTGACAGGGTCGATGGGCCCCTTGGGTGCCTTCTTCTCCTGAATTCCTAGTTCGTCCCAGGCGGCCTTCTCCGTCGTGATCTCGAGGCAGTCGTTGCGGACGAGATACATCGCCCTGGACATGCCGCCGACGCGGCTCAACACCTTTTGCAGCACACGATCCAGAGACGTGTGCATCGGACCGATCTCCCCGATCTTCGTCTCCAGCACGTTTTCCCTGTTCGGATTCATGAAGGCGACCTCGTCGACGGAGAACTGCACGCGGTATCTTTTCTCGAGAAGCTCCAGGACAGCACGGAGTGTCATCTCCCTGTCGTCCTGCACGAACTCGATCTTCGTATCGAGAACCTTACGGATCTTCGGCAGGGAATCGGCCAGTGGTCGTTCGACGACGGCCGGCTGCTTCTCCTCCTCTTTCTTCGGCTCCGGCGGTTTGGGCGGCTCGGGCTTCTTGTCCTTGTCCGCCGCATCCGGCTTCACGACCTGAGCGGCGAGGGGCGAGACGCCGGGGCGGGTGCCGAACCAGGCCCCCGAGCCGACGACCGTGAGGGCGAGGAGGATCAGGACGACTTCGAAGCGCTTCAGAGTCATGGTAAGCAACACTCCCTTGGCAAGAGCGGAAACGGTGGCGGAAGAGGCGACGGAGGGCAGAGGCGATTCGAGGAGGCGGGCCGGGACGGTCGGGCCGGCCAGCCCCCCCAGCGCGGCGGGGCCGTCGACGCCCCGACGCCGGAGCGCCTCGCGGAGCCGGTCGCGGGCGCGGGACAACCGGGACTGGACGGTGCCGACCGGGCAGCCGATTCGGCGCGCGGCCTGCTCGTTCGTCATCCCCTCGACGAGGCAGAGTAACACGGGCTGGCGGTAGCGGGCCGGGAGGCGGTCGATCTCCTCGTCGATCAGCCCACGACGTTCGCGACGGAGCAGACCCGCCGCCGGGTCCATCGTGTAGGCCGTTTCCTCGACCGCTTCGACCCTGATACGACGGGCCTTCGCCTTCTGGGCGGTGCGCCAGGCGACCCGATGGAGCCAAGGCCCGAGCGGCTCGGACCGACGGAGCGCCCCGGCTTTTCGAGCAAGGACTACGAAGACCGCCTGGAAGGCGTCCTCGGCGTCGTGGGCCATCGGGAGTGCCCGCTGGCACACCCCCCAGACGAGCGCCGCGTGCCGGCGGAAGAGCGCCGCGAACGCGGCCTCGTCGCCCTCGGCGAACCGCACGAGCAAGACGCCGTCCGCGTCGCCCTCGGCGGGCGGTGCCAGGCGGCGAAGGTAGCCCATCAGACTTCCGACATCAGGGAGCATGACCGCCTCGCCTCTCGCAGAACCTCTACAGATAATCTTCCTGGCGAATGGCATTTACTTCCAGAAAATTCCTGGATCGGTCAGCGCGAGCTCGCGCGACGAGGCCCGCGCGTCCTCATGGGAGGTGCCGACTCGCGTTCGCGTGCCTTTCGCAGCTTCGCGGCGTTTTCCGGCGTCGTCACATAGAACACGTTGTCCCGCCGCACGACCTCCAGCCCCGCCATGTCTGCCACCAGTTGCACCGCCGTATCGACGGGGACATTCAGGAAACGCGCCGTGATGTCCTTCTCGGCTTGCGCCTCGGCGCGCACGTCGAGGACGACGTTGAACCCCGACAGATCGGCGAGATCGTCGAAGCAACTCTTGACGTTTTTACGAGAGAAATGCCGAGACACGAGCGGGAGCAATCGTTCGTCGCCCTTCGCCGCCGGGAGGTCGAATTCGAGGCGGACCGCGCGTTCGGTGGTGATCTCGATGGATTCCTTACGGATGAGGAAAGTAGCCCCAAATTTGACGGAAACACGCGCGAGGATTTGTCGGAGCACCGTTCCCAGAGTATTCTTCATCGGGGGGATCGGAACGGGATCGGCGAACTTCGTATCGAGGACATCCGCCATCAACTCCGCCGCGAAAGCCCTCTCGTTCACCGTGAATGTGACTTTATTGACCTTCTGGATCCGCTCGAGTTCCTCACCCAGTTTCGTCTCCCTTGCATCGACGCCCGGATAGTCGATCGTCTTCTCGAGCAGCCCGACCAACTCCTCGGACCTGGTGATCGGCCTTTCCGCCTCCTTCTTCTTTTCCTCCGGCTTCCCAGGTTGCGCCGCAGTCAGAGGCGGCGACCCCGGCGGCGTGACCTCCCACGCGAAGACGACGGCGACGACGGCGAGGGGCAGTACGAACGCGACTCTACAGTGGGACATGACTACGGTACTCCTTCGGACGCGAGAGAAATGGACTACCACTATCTCTAACGATCTTCCCATCTCGCGGCGATCCCCGCCATCGAATTCCATCTGCATGAACTCGTTGGGTGTGGCAAATGTTTCGGGAGCGTGCCGGGCACCCGCCACGCACCAGGGGCTTCCGCCCCTGGTGGAGGGCTTCCCTCCCGAAACATTTGCCACACCCGACTCGATGCGGCAGGTCGTTCGAGAGCGCGTAGGGTGGGTCGAGCGGAGCGAGGCCCACCAGACTACCCCTTGTGTCAAGTAAAGGGTAAAGCGCACCCCCCGGATTACGCTGCGCTCCATCCGGGGCTACCTTTCTGCCACCCCTGCCGGGGTTCCGGTGGCCTACCCCGACCTTCGCTCGAGCCAAGCCAATCAGTCCGAGGGATCCATGAACCCCGGCAGGGGTGACAGAAGTTTAGCCCCGGATGGAGCGCAGCGCAATCCGGGGGGTGCGCGTCAATCCTACCCCTCTTCCCCTATCCTCTCGCGATCCCGCCTACTTCTAGTCACACCCGAACACGCGAACCGATCTTGCATCCGCCCCCTTTCTCCGCTATAGCCCGCGTCCAGCGAATCCATCCATCCCATCAGAGGCTCGGCCATGCGTGCCCGTCTCACTCTCGTCGCCCTGTGTCTCGGCGCACTGACGCCCTTTGCGGTGGCCCGCCCAAACTCGGCGCTGACGCCACGCCAGGTAGTCGAGCGTGCCATCGTCGCGCACGGCGGCTACGAGGCCCTATCGAAGATACGCGCCGAGCGCATCGAGTTGCGCGGCACGATGTACGTTGGCAAGACGGCGGTGCCGTTCAGCAACCACCTGACGCTCCAGCTGCCCGCCCAGTACAAGAGCGTCGTCGTCCTCCAGCAGGGCGAAAAACGGCACGGCATCGTCCACCTCCTCAACGGGGATCAGGCGACGGTCCTGATCGACGGCCAGGCGCAGACCATCAACAGCCTGCACCTCAGCCAACTCCGCCAGACGCTCCAGCTCGAGCAGGCCATGCGGCTCGTGCCGCTGTTGAGCGATCCGGAGTTCACCCTCCACCCAGGGCAGGATAACGACTACAATGGGGGAGTCGTCACCAGCGTTCGCATCCAGGGTAAGAGCCAGCGCGAGTTGG
>JANXSH010000075.1 GCA_025356615.1 Planctomycetia bacterium
GACGCGCTCCGCGTTGCGTCGCGGCTGAACCAATCCCTTGTCGCCTCTCACGCCGCCTTCTTCTTCTCCCTCACCTTCGGCTGGGTCTTCCATCGGCGGTGCAGCCAGAAGTATTGTTCCGGGTGCCGACGGATCAGGCGCTCGAGAGCCTGAGTGTAGCGTTCGGTGATGGCCCTCGGGGCGTCGGGACGATCGGCATAGTCCTCGGGGAGGATCAAGTCCTCGAGGTAGATAACATATTGCATCGGGTGGCCGACGCGGACGGCACCGAAGATCATGATCGGCGCGTTGTATTCCAGGCAGAGCAGCGCGATCGATTTGAACGTCGAGGCGGGCCGACCGAAGAAGTTGACGAACATGCCGCGCGGGCCGGCATCCTGGTCTCCCACCATGCCCAGGCCGATGCCCCGCCCGAGCATGTCGAGGATGAGCGCGTAGTCGGCGTTCTTGTCGAGCAATTCCAATCCCGACATGCGGCGGAACCGCGCCAGGAAGCGATCGAGGTAGGGGTTGTCGAGCCGTCGGGCCACGATCCCGCCCTTGAAGCCGGCCATGCCCGTGGCGTAGCCCAACACCTCCCAGTTGCCGAAATGGCCCATCATCGCCAGTCGCGGTCGGCCCGTCGCCACCCAACGACGAATCAGTTCCAGATCGTCCGGTTGCGCATGGCGGAAATAGTCGCTGATATTGTCGGGCCGGACGAACCGGGGCATGCGGATCATCTCGACGACCATCGTCGTGAGGTGGACGAAGCTCGCCCGGACCAGCCCGTCTACCGCTTCGTTATCGAGGTCAGGAAAGGCATGCCGAACGTTGTCGATCGCGATGAGCCGATGTTTGCGGTCGATCCGAAACAGAAGCCAGGCCAACCCGCGCGCCAGCCCCAGGGCCAGACTCCAGGGGAGCAACTGGACGACGCAGACCACATAGCGCACGATCACATACACGATATAGTCGGCCGCGCGCGAACGCTGTTTGGCCATCGGTGGCCTCCCCATTCCACGAGGTGATCGAATCCGCCACAAAATCAGCTGTACTCTGTGCGGGACATAATGACCGATTACGAAGCCCGACGCGCGAGCGAGGGTCGGGTAGCCTTACCACGGGCGTGGTCACTTCCCCTCGCTCTCGCGTCGGGCTTCGTCGTTAGCTGCATTTCGAAGTCATGCCGCGGTACGAGGCTCCTCGACCTGCTCGAGCAAGGGACGCGGACCCGGTTTGACCACGTCCCAAGCGAGGCCAATGCGGGAGAGCAAGAGGATCGTCAGGTAAGAAACGTCCAACTCCCACCATCGCATGCCGTGGGAGGCGGAGCGCGGCTGGGCGTGGTGGTTGTTGTGCCAGCCCTCGCCGTTGGTGATGAGGCCGACGAGCCAGTTGTTTCGGCTGTCGTCTCGTGTCGGGAAGTTGCGATAGCCCCACAGGTGGGTGACGGAGTTGACCGACCAGGTGATGTGCCAGACGGCGACCGTCCGCACGAAGACCCCCCAGACGAGCCAGCTCAGGGCGAGTTGCAGCGCGCCCAGCCAGGTCCACGTCAGCGCCCCGCCGACGACCGCCCCCAAAACGGGGAAGGCGAGCCAGTGCGCCCAGTGGATCTTCTGCCAGACGTGCGGCCTCTCGAGCCACTTGTAGAAGCGGTCCTGGATTAGGTCGCGGGCGTAGCGGTCGTAGGTGGAGAGGTTGTAGATGGCCGGATCCCAGATGAGGAACCAGCCCATGTGACTCCAGAAGAAGCTCTTCTTCGGGCTGTGCGGGTCGGAGCCGTCGTCGGAATGCTGGTGGTGCATCCGGTGGACGGCGACCCAGCCGAGCGGGGCACCCTCCCAACAACAGACGCCGAGGATCGCCAGGGTCTTCTCGACCCAGCGCGGGCAGGCGAACCCGCGATGCGTCAGGAGCCGATGGTAGCCGATGTTGATGCCCAGTGTCCCAAACAAGTAGAGACCGCCGACCGCCCAGGCCAGGCCCGACCAGGAGAACAACCAGGGGAAGCAGGACAGTAGCGCGAGCAGGTGGAAGGCGACGATGCCCGTCAGGATGTGAACGTGGACGCGCTGGGGGCTTTTGGGGTCGAGGACGCGGAGTCGCCACAGCCAGCGATCGACGAAGCTGGTCGAATGCACCATCCACCACCCCTCATTCCTTTTCGGACCTCCCGCAGATATCGGACTACGGTATACGCGCTGGGGGGCTTTTTTCCCAGAGCAACTTCGGAGTCGGGGCCGTCGACTTTTGAAGTGGGTGTGACTAGGGGAGTAGGCGAAGCCCGGCGATTGCAATCGATAAGCTCTGGGGCAGCGCCTCTCCTTTGCCTACTCCCGTAGTCACACCCGCCGTCAACAGGATCTGGCGGTTGTGTAGAACGATGAATGTGGAGCCTGGTAACGAGGCTGTGGTACGATGCTGGGAAACGCGGTGAAGTGTAGTCCTCACCCCCAACCTCATAAGATATCCTGACGCGCTATCTTCCCTCGCCGGATGTCGTCTCATGAAGCTGTGCCCCGTCTGCCCCCCTCGCTCGAGCGTCGGGCTGCCTCATCTCTGCCCGCGATGACTTGCGAGGGTTTTTTTCTGAGGTGATTGCCCATGAACAAAGAACCCCTTCTCGGCGACAAGGTCTTCCTGGTCCATGACCTCCTCTCGCCGCAGGAGTGCGCCGAACACATCGCCTTCTCCGAGGCGGCGGGCTACGAGGCCGCTGGCCTGGGTGGGGAGGATCCCGCCCTCTTCAAACAACTCCGTGACAACGCCCGCGCCATGCGGGACGACCCCGGCCTCAGCGAGTTGCTCTATCGGCGGGTCGCGCCGTTCCTGCCGCCGGACTGGTTCGGCTGGCGGCCGGTTGGCCTCGCCACGCGATGGCGCTACTACCGCTACGACCCAGGCCAGCGCTTCGCTCCCCACACCGACGGCTGTCACTCGACCCCCGATGGCGACCAGAGTTGGTTTACGCTGCTGATCTACCTCAACGACGACTTCGGGGGCGACGGAACAAACTTCTACCGATCACGCCATGATATCCTGCGCGTCCGTCCCCCGAAAGGCTGCGCCGTTGTGTTCGCCCATGAGCAGTTGCACGAGGGAGCGGAGGTGCTCTCGGGGCGGAAATACGCCTTGCGGACAGACGTGATGTATCGACCGACTTCCGCCGCCCGGTCATTCCAGGAGACCTGAGTTGGTCATGGGTGGCACGTCGTACAGGGGTCTGAGGAAGGGGCGTAGGGCATGGCCTGGGTCTCCCCCCGGCTCTCCTCTCTCTGCGGGAGAAGGGGTTGGGGATGAGGTCTTTGCGACCAAGCCTCATACAACATCCTGACGCGCTATCTTCCCTCGCCGGATGTCGTCCCATGAAGCTCTGCCCCGTCTGCCAGACGCCCCTCGCCCCCGACTCCCCGGCGTGCCCCAAGTGTGGCCTGGTCGCCGCCGGCGCGGCGGACCTCACGCAGTTGCTCTCGGCAACGCAGATCGGCCAACGCGGCCCCCAACAGCAGCGATTCGACGTGACGCGCCTCTTCCTGGCCAAGCCGCGCCTCGTCATCGGTCGGGCCGACGACTGCGACATCGTCTTGCCTCACCCCAGCGTCTCGCGCTACCACGCCCGCCTCGAGCGCATGCCCGACGGCGTCTACCTCGACGACCTCGGCAGCACCAACGGCAGCTCCGTCGGGGGGCACCGCGTCGTCGATTCGACTCGCGTCGGCGAGGCCGACCGCCTCGGCATCGGGCCGTTCCTCCTCTCGCTCGTCGGAGGCGAACTGCGGTCCAGCGACAGCAGCCAGGGCCTTCGGCTCGAGGCCCGCTCGCTCGAGAAGGTCATCGTCCAGGCCGACGGGTCTCCGCGAAAGCTCCTCGACGACATCAGTGTCGTCGTCTACCCCGGCGAGTTCGTCACACTCCTCGGTCCGTCCGGCTCGGGCAAGAGTACGCTCATGGACGCCCTGAACGGCCGCCGCCGCCCGACCGGAGGCCAGGTGCTTGCCAACGGCGAAGACTTCTACCGCCACTTCGACAGCTTCCGCCAGTCGCTCGGCTACGTCCCGCAGAGGGACATCGTCCACACCGGCCTAACCGTCGAGCGTGCGCTGCTCTACACCGCCCGCCTGCGACTGCCTCCGGACACGGCCAGCGGCGAACTGCGCCGCCGCATCGAGGACGTGATCGCGCTGATGGAGTTGGACGCCAATCGCGGCACGCTCGTCGGAAGCCTCTCCGGTGGCCAGATCAAGCGCGTCAGCCTCGGCGCGGAGTTGCTCGGCAAGCCTTCGCTCCTCTACATCGACGAGGCGACCAGCGGCCTCGACGCGGGCACCGAGGCGCGCATGATGAGGCTGTTCCGCAGCCTGACCGGCGAGGGCCGGTCCATCATCTGCATCACGCACAACGTCGATAACGTCGATCAATGCCATCTCGTCCTCGTCCTCGTCGGCGGCAAGATGGTCTACTTCGGCCCGCCCCAGGATGCGCCGAAATTCTTCGGCGTGGGCCGAGTTAGCGAAATCTATGACCGGGTCACGCGCGGCAAGCCCGACGAATGGCATCGCCGATTCCTCGACAGCCGGGAGTACGATGCGTACATCGTCAAGCGCCTCCTGCCAGTCCTCGACAAGCCGGCCGAGCCGGTCGTCCCCGTCCTGCCCACCATCCCGGAGAAAGAAGACCGTTCCCGCCTCTCCGGGCTGATCGCCGATGGCCGGAAGCTGCTCGACAACCTGCCGCCGCTCGCCGAGTATTTCCGCCAACTCGACGTGCGGTCGTCGTGGAAGAGTCTGCTCCGCCCCGTCTTGGACATGCGCAACCAGTTTCGCGTTTTGACCCAGCGCTACGTCGAACTGATCTGGCGCGACGGCCGCGGCCTGCGTCTGCTCCTGCTCCAGGCTCCCCTCGTGGCGGTCTTCTTGCTCCTCGGGTTAGTGGGCAAAGGCTTCGACCAGCCCATGCCGCTGTTGCGTCGGCTCAGCGAGGAGGAGAAGCGAACCCTCATCGTCCTCCGCGCCATGGGCGACCTCCTCGAAGATGACGAGCCCCTGTCGCCCGCCCAGAAAGAGGCGCTGACGAAGGTCAAAGTCCAGGCCGTCGGGGTGCCGTTCCCCGTGGACGGCAACGACATCGTCGGCATCCTGCGCAAACTCCAGCGGGCAGACCTACCGTCCGAGACGAAAGTGGCCCTCGGCGAGGTCGAGTTCACCTTCCCCGAAGATAAGAAAACGATCACCATCAAGGCGGTCGAACTCGTGGGGGCGTGGAAGCGCCTCCGGGAGTCGAAGATCCCCGACCAACTCCTGCACATCGCCGGGCCGGTCGTCCCGAGCGGGCAGGGGACGAACCCGCGCTTCGCCTACATCCTCCTGTTCATCCAGGCGATGGTCGTCCTCTGGTTCGGCTGCAACAACGCCGCGAAGGAGATCGTGAAGGAGGAGGCGATCTTCAGCCGAGAGCGGGCGGTCAACCTCCGCCTGGGGCCGTACCTCGCCAGCAAGTTCGTCGTCCTCAGCGTCATCACGATCTTCCACGCGATGCTCTTGATGCTCCTGGTATACGGCCCGCTAGAGATCCTCGCGCGCTTCGACCCCTCGCACAGCGTCCCGCCCCCCACCCTGATGCTGCCCTATTTCGCCCAGTTCGGCGTCATGGCACTGCTGGCGATGACCGGCGTCGCACTTGGTTTGCTCATCTCGGCATGCGTCTCGTCCCCCGACCGCGCCAACGCGCTGTTGCCCTACGTCCTGATCCCGCAGATGATCCTCGGCGGGGGCATCCTGTCCGTCAACAGCGGCGGCCTGTACTGGCTGGCGATGGCGATCTCCCCCGTCTACTGGGGCTTCCGCGCGATCCACCGCGGCGCGAACGCCCTCCCGGACGGGTTCCCCGGCCACACGCCGTACCCGGACGACGCCCTGTGGCCCTCGCTGGCGCTCGTCGCCCAGACGGTCGTGATGCTGGGGATGACCTGGGTGTTCCTACGGCGGAAGCAGGCGTGAGGCTCACCCGACCCGCCATCGCCTCGTCGGTCCTAAAAGGAAGGCGACCACGCGGTCGAATCGTACCGAATGACTACGGAATCGCCTCGTCTGGTTCGGCCGACGACTCCACAGAGTGCCAATATCATGATCCTGCGACGGCTGAGTCGGGGAGCCATCGAACTGCTCTACCCGGCTCGTTGCCTGATTTGTGGTCAGTCTGCCCACGACCACTTCTGTGAGAATTGCGATCGCGGCCTGGGCGATCGAGCGCTCCGCTGCCCGCGCTGCGCCACCACCGTCGGGCCACACAGCCTAACGGAGGGCGAATGCGCGGCCTGTCGGAAAGAACCGCCCCCGTTCTCGAAGGCGCTCTGTCTGGGGTCGTATCGTGGGTCGCTCAAGGCGGCCGTGCTTCGGATGAAGAACGCGAGTGGGGAGGGGATCGCCGAGTTATTGGGTCGGCGCTGGGGCGTGACGCATTCGCTCGGCGAGCTGACCGTCGATGCCGTCGTTCCTGTGCCCCTGCACTGGTGGAAGCATTGGCGACGAGGGTACAACCAGAGCGCGGCCATCGCTCTGGGAATCGCTCGCATTCATGGTGTCCCGATCCGCCCGCGCTGGTTGTGCTGCATTCGGCGAACGGCCCCACAGAAGACGCTCCAGGCGACAGCCCGACAGATCAACGTCAAGGGCGCGTTCCAGGCCCGCTCGGCGGTCTCGTGCCGACACGTCCTCCTGGTCGATGACGTGATGACGACCGGCGCGACCAGCGAAGAAGCGGCCCGCGCATTGCGCCGCGCCGGCGCGGCCCGCGTGACCGTTGCGATCCTCGCGCGCGTCACCGTGGGCGAGCCGGACGGGGTGGAACTCTGACCGGATCTAAGGGATACGCACCCTCCTTGCGAAGGCAACATTAATTCATCGCTAGGATCCTTGTCCTCGTTGACAAGATTGGGACGATAGTCTTAGATGAGTATTGGCCCCCGCGAGCGGATCGAATTCCCCAGCGTGAACGTCAACGAGCGGGGGGGATGTAGGATGATAGACACCATGTTACGCTACAGTTTCGTTATCGTGGCAGGCTTCTGGATGGCCGGCGCGGCCCACGCCGGCACTTGGGGCGACAGCCTCTTCAATGAATTGAGTAAAGATTTCGGTTCCGTCCCACGCGGGCCGACCCTGACGCACAACTTCCTCGTCAAGAACGACACTAAAAATGTCGTCAATATCTCCAGCGTTCGCGTCTCGTGCGGGTGCGTCAGCGCCACCGCACTCAAGGGGACGCTCAACCCCGGCGACACCACGAACATCGAAGCCAAGATGGACACGACCCGGTTCACCGGCTCGAAGACGGTCACGATCTACGTCCAGTTCGACCAGCCGAACTTCGACGAAGTCCGCCTCTGGGTCCAGGCCAACGGTCGTAACGATTTCACCCTTACTCCCGACACGCTCGCCTTCGGGCAGGTGAAGAGGGGTGTGGCCTCGACCAGTTCCGTGAAGATAAAGTTCTACGGCAACATCGACGCGAAGATCCTCTCCGTCAAGAGCGAGAGCAACTACGTCCAGCCGACGATCACCGAAATCAAACGGGCCGACAGCGAGGTGGAGTACGAATTGAAAACGAAGCTCCGGGCCGACACGCCGGTCGGGAAGTGGTACACGGACGTGTGGATCAAGACGAACATCGCGACCATGGAGCAGGTCCGAATCCCGCTCACGGTCGAGGTGGAGTCCCCGCTGACCGTGACCCCGTCGATCATCACGCTCGGCGTCATCAAGGCGAACGAGGAGACGATGCGTAAGATCATCGTTCGCGGTGCCGCCCCGTTCCGCATCACCCAGATCAAGGGCATCGATGCCTCGACCTTGGTAGCCTTCGACAGCAAGCTGGCCCGCGAGGTCCACGTCCTGACGATCAAGGTGAAGCCCGGCATGAGCGGGAAGATCGACAAGGTGTTGCGCGTCATCACGGACATGAAGACGGACAACGAGATCGACGTTCGGGTCCAGGGCACCGTGTCGCAATAGCTTTATAGAAGAACGAGCCACAGAGGACACAGAGGACACAGAGAAAGGCAAAGCAAGAAGAGAGGGAGACTTGGACATCTCTTCTTCTATCTTTGCATTTCTCTGTGTCCTCTGTGGCTCGCTTTCTTTTGTAAGCGTGCCCGGAATGCTCTTCCTCTACGGTCGCTCGTGCGGTATAGCCTCCCCCCGGAGGTTGCTCATGCGCCGGACGATCGTGATTCTCTTGCTCGCCGGATGCGCCCCGACGGGACAGGAACGCCTCAACGTGTTGACGACCGATGGGGTCCACCTCTATCGGCAGGGGGCGTACAGCAACGCGCAGGAGACCTTCCGCGCCGCCCTCGAGATCCGCCCCAACGACCCCGATCTACTGTTCAACCTCGCCCGATGCCACGAGAAGATGGGTAATCAACCCGCCGCCGACAAGGGCTACCAGGAGTGCCTGCAACACGCCCCGGATCACGCCCAGGCGCGGCACGCCGTCGTCGCCCGCCTCGTCGCGACGGGTCGCCGCGACGAAGCGTCGCGCCAGGTCGCCGCCTGGATGCGTTCCAGCCCGAAGCTGGCCGACCCCTACATCGAGGACGGCTGGCTCTACGCCCAGGATCGAGACCCGGTCACCGCCCTCCAGCGGTATTTGCAAGCGTCCTTCCTCGAGCCGCGTAACCCGCGCGTGCTCCTCGAAATGGCCCGGGTCCACGAACAGCGTGACCACGCCGGCGAAGCCCTCGTCTGCTACGAGCGAAGCCTGGAGTCGGACCCGGATCAGCCTGCGGTCAAGGCGAAGATACTGGAACTCCAGAAGAAGGGCGTCCGTCGGCCCCACCCGGAGTGACGAGACTCGCGGGGTGCGGTAAGGCTGTGCCCTTCGATTTAGCCCGTACCTCGTCAGGGCATCGGTCGAATGTGCTGACTCTGCAAGGAGACACAGCCCGATCGACTGCATCGTTCGTTCGACCCGACCATGTCGAATGGCCGTTTCCCTTTCCTCTGCTTGTTCTGCCAACTCAATCATCCGGGGCAGCCAACACTTCGACGGCCTTTCGAGGGGCTGCATCCAGCAGGAACGCAAGGCATTCGGTCAGCATTTCTTCGACTTCGTTGCGCGTAATGTCAGACAGTGGCCCCGCCAGCGCGGCGCGATACAGATTCGTGGCACGGCTCGGGTCGCCGGCCTGCTGGTAGCAGGACGCCGCACTGATGCGATGCACCGCAGCTTCCAGGCCCTCCTTGTGGGCATCGAGGAGCGAGGCGATCCGCTCTTCATACGACGCCGCCGACGCCCAAAGGGGCTGGGCAGTTTCCGGTAGGCCCATCGTCGTTAGCGCCTGCGCCTTCGAGAGGATCCCCGATTTTTTGGCCATCAACTCTTCGATGGGATGGGAGGATGCCTTAGCCTTCGTTTTCGCCATTGTCGGTCTCCTCGATGGGATGTTTGCTGAACCGGATGCGATGCCCCGCAGAGGAGAACGCACAAACGACCACATACGCATCCCACCCAAACGGGTTTTCCCGTGCCTGCGCCACCTTCTCCCGGTGCCGCCGCCCGAGTTCGGCGGGAACTTCGGTCCCACTGATTTCCAGCACCAGTTTCCGTTTCCTGGAGCGGTAATCCGCGCGAGCACCATAGGCCGTCACGTCTAACTTCCCGAGCGGAACCACACGTTTGCCGAGGATGAGCGCCAGCGCGACGGAGGCCAGTTCCACGAGCGGGCCTGACTGCATCGTCGAGCGCAGGCGTTCCGCCTTCTCCGCCGTGTCGTCGTGCCACGACACTTCGAGTCGGAACTTGGCGACCTTGCCGAGCCAACGGGATGTAACATTGTCGCACGCAACGTCGAATACTGCCGGGGAACGCGAGTAGTGGGTTGCCACCGCGACAAAGGCGACGACGTGCGGCTCGACGAACAAATGGGAATGCCAGTCCGCGACCTGTTCGATGGCACAACGGAGGAGACGATCGGCCATAACAGTATCCCTGGCAAGACCATCCAGAACGGCTCCCGATCTAGCCCGTGAGGCGGCTTCGTCCAAGAAACGCGGAAGCCCCTATTCCGATCGTCGGCCGTGCATTCCAACTGGTGATTATCCTACCCCGCAGCGAACGCCAGAGCAACTCCACTGCTGGAGTAGTTCCGGGGCAGCCCGCGCCCGCAGCGATGCCCGGCCGACCGCTGACATCCTCGTCTCATGGGCGAGCGCCTTGATCTTGCATCCATCGACCGAGGCCCTATACCACGCACGCGGAAGGGAAAATGACACACCTTCCTTACCACGATCTCGGAATATCTCGAATTTTCACACAACCAAACTCCTCAGCGATCCCCTGGTTGTTTACAATACCCTCACACCGAACGGACGACACCCGAGGATCGCGCCGGACATGGACCCGATCTACCACCTCGTCGAACCCCCTGCGTGGGAGGCGAACCCTTCCGCCGACTACGCCGTCTCGTCGCTCGAGTCCGAGGGATTCATCCACTGCGCCTTCGGCCATCAGGTCGCCCCGGCCGCCAATCGGTTCTACCCTGCGGCAGCCGCTCTACTGGCCGTTCGGCTCGACCCGGCCCGGTTGACGAGTCCCCTCCGGGTCGAGCCGCCGTCGCCTACCTCGACGCGGATGTTCCCGCACGTCTACGGCCCGATCCAGCGGTGTGCCGTGTCGGCGGTACACGCGCTGAGTCGTGACGAGCGCGGCGAATGGGTCTTCCCAGGGTAACGGGGGCTGCTCTCGTGGAACGCTACTTTCTCGAACCGTATCGATTCATCGCCCCCTTTCGGAGTACCTTCTGGGTACGCCTGTCGCGCGGGATGATCCTACGCAACCTTCGCAAGAAGCAGAGCATCGTCCGCTTCGCCTGCACCGGCCGAGAACACTTCCGCGCCTCGCTCGACGCCAAGGCCGGCATCCTGGTCACGCCGAACCACTCGCGCTGGCCCGACCCGATGGTCGTCGGCACCATTCTCTCGCAGCAGTTCGACGAGTACCCCTATTACGTTGCCTCGTACCACCTCTTCCGCAAGAGTAAGTTCACCCGATGGATGCTCAACCGCCTGGGCGGCTACAGCATCTACCGCGAAGGGGCCGACCGCGAGGCGATCCGCGCCACGTCGCAGCTCCTGGCGGACGGCGAACGGCCCGTCGTCCTCTTCCCCGAAGGGACGTGGTTCCGCCAGAACGACCGCGTCGGCCCGCTCCAGGAAGGACTATCGCTCATCACGCGCCAGGCCGCCCGGCTGTCGGATCGGCCCGTCGTCATCCACCCCGTCGCCGTCAAATACTGGCTCCTCGAAGACATCGCCGAACCCATCCTCGCCCGGCTCACGTCGATCGAGCGGCAGATCGGCTGGAACCCGCAGTCGTCCCTCGACGTGGTCGAACGCATCGCCAAACTCGGCGGCGCGCTCTTGGCCCTCAAGGAGCTCGAGTTCCTCGGCCAGGCGCAGCCCGGCGACCTCGACGCGCGCATCAACGCCCTAACGCTCTCGCAGGTCGAACGGCTGGAGCGGCACCACATGGGCCGGGCCTTCGACGGCTGGGCTTTGGAGCGTATTCGCAGGCTGCGCCAGCACCTCACCCGCCTCCTTCTCGAGAAGGCGAGTGACGCCGACACCACGCGGGCGATCAAGCGAGACCTCGGCGACCTGCTCTTCTGCGAAAACCTCAGCGCGCAGTCTCTCGCCTACGTCCGCGAACGGCCTTCGCAAGAGCGTCTCTCCGAGACGATCCAGCGCATCGAGGAGTCCCTCACGGACGCCGCAGAGAAGCCCGTTGGGAGGATGGGAGTCACGATGCGATTCGGCCCCGCCATCGACGTTCGCACCTTCCGCCCGCCCGAGTCTGCTGACCGCAAGGGCGGTGATGCGCTCGTTGCTCACCTTCGCCAGACCATGCAGGCGCTGCTCGACCAACAGCTCGCCGACGGCCCGCCGCCCGAATGGGGCTGCCCTTTGATCGGCTCCCCTCGACCTCCTCGTTCCAACGACCCCGTAGACGGCCAACCCGAAGGCTGACGACTCTAGCCCGACCCCGAAGGAAACCAAACGGATGACGCGCCTCTCGACGCGACAGAAATTCAGCAGCCGACTCTTCTCGGCCGTCCACAACCACAACCTGATCTACAACACCTGTTGGGAGGATCCGGCCCTCGACCGCGTCGCCCTGGATCTCGGGCCGACCGATCGCGTCCTGGTGATCGCCAGCGCGGGCTGCAACGCCCTGGACTATCTTCTTGCTGAGGCGGGGGAGGTGAACGCGGTCGATGTCAACCCGATCCAGATATCGCTCCTCGAACTCAAGCGCGCGGGGATCCTGGGCCTCGACCACGGCAGCTTCTTCGCCCTGTTCGGCGACGGCCAGACCCCGCACGCGCGCGAGATGTATCAAGACGCGATGAGGCACCATCTGACGCCGACCGCTCAGGCGTACTGGGACAAGAACATCAAGTTCTTCCGGGGCAAGGGCTGGCGGAAGTCGTTCTACTACCGCGGCACCTCGGGTCTGCTCGCCAAGATCGCCATCACGAACGCGAAGCTCATGCACCGGCTCCGCGACCCGATCCAACGACTGCTCGAGGCGAAGTCGATAGACGAACAGCGCGAAGTCTACGCGAAGCACATCGAGCCGCGCATCTGGACGCCCTGGCTAAAGTGGTTCCTCTCGCGGTCGTTCACCCTGACACTCCTCGGCGTCCCCTGGCCGCAGCGCGATCAGATCACGACACAATACCCCGGCGGCGTCATCAAGTTCATCCGCGACTCGTTCGAGGCCGTCCTCTGCACGCTCCCCTTCCGGGACAACTACTTCTGGCGCGTCTACTTCCAGGGCTTCTACACGCCGGAATGCTGCCCGGAGTACCTCCGCGCCGAGAACTTCGACCTCCTCCGATCCCGCCTGCCCGGCCTGAAATTGCACACGTCCAAGGTGACGGACTTCCTGCGATCGACCCCAGCGGGCCTGACGAAATTCGTCCTCCTCGACCACATGGACTGGATGAGCTGCGTCGATCCGCAGGCCTTGATCGAGGAGTGGGAGGCGCTCCTGGCGAGCGCCGCCCCGAACGCCCGCGCCATCTACCGCAGCGCCGGCCTGAAGGTCGATTATCTCGACCACCTGCGCGTCCGCCACCGAGGTCGAGAGGTCGAACTCGGATCGCTCTTACGCTACCATCCCGCGCTCGCCGCTGAACTCCACGCCCGCGACCGCGTCCACACCTACGGCAGCTTCGCCATCGCCGACCTGCCAGGGGTGACAAGGTGACAAGGTGACAAGGTGACAAGGTTATACCGCAGTGTGCCTCCGTCCGCGCGGGGCACATCCCCTGTCACCTTGTCACCTTGTCACCCGCTGTCACCTTGTCACCCGCCGTCACCTTGTCACCTTGTCACCTTGTCACCTTGTCACCTTGTCACCTTGTCACCTTGTCACCGGCTCATCGCTCCATGTTGGCGCGGATGACCTCGGCGGCGAAGCTCGCGGAGCGGCGGACATCGCGATCGGCGTCGTTGCTCGCGGCCCGCTGCAAGGCGTCGAGGCCGACCGGCGAGCCGATCAGGCCCAAGGCGCGGGCGGCGGCGTCGCGAACCTGGGGGTTGTCGTCCTCCTTCAGACAGCGGGCGAGCGACACGAGGGCGCGGGTATCCTTGGCGCGGCCCAGGCCGATGCAGGCGTCGGCGCGGGTCTTCGCGACGGGATCGTTGAGCGAGGCGAGGTGGGCCGATTCGACCGCCGGTCGGGCAGCACGCACGACGGAGGGCGCGGCAGCAACCGGGACCGCAGGGACGGCGATGGCGGGTGCGGGGGCGAGGTAAACGGGTGCCGGGGCGTAGATCAGGGGCGGCGGGGCGAGGTAGACGACGGGGCGGTAGCAGGGACCGTAGTAGGGGTAGGGACCGTAGTAAGGACCATAGCAGGGCGCGCCGAGGTTGACGCCGATCGACCAGCGGACGCCCGCCTGGGCGACCGAGGGAAGAGAGGTCAGGATCAGGGCGAAGAGAATTGCGTGGCGCATTGGCGGGCCTCCGGTGGGCTGAATGGTCCGAGGGCGGGATGTAACCTTGCCAGGGGGCGCGTGTCAATGCCGGGTGAGCCGAGCACTTCGGTGGGGTGTGACTATGGAAGTAGGCGAAGCCCAGCGATTGCAATCGCTGGGCTTGGGGCAGCGCCTCTCATTTGCCTACTTCCGTAGTCACACCCTGAGCCGAGCGCTTCGGTGCCCCCTCTTGTCACGCGGGCGACACGCCGATAGAAAATCGGAGGACGACGACGACAAGGAGGATCGCGAGATGCGAACGTTGATTACGGGGGGCGCGGGGTTCATCGGCTCCCACCTCTGCGAGCGATTCCTCGAGATGGGGCATATCGTCATCTGCGTCGATAACCTCATCACCGGTGCCCTGAGCAACATCGAACACCTGCGGACCAACGACCGCTTTGCCTTCATCCGCCACGACATCTCCCACCCGCTGGAGATGGACGGCCCGATCGACATCATCCTCCACTTCGCCTCCCCGGCCAGCCCGGTGGACTACCTCCAATTCCCCATCCAAACGCTGAAGGTCGGCTCGCTGGGCACCCACAACGCGCTCGGCCTCGCCAAGGTCAAGAACGCCCGGTATCTGCTCGCCAGCACGTCCGAGGTGTACGGCGACCCGGAGGTCCACCCCCAGCGCGAGGACTACTGGGGCAACGTAAATAGTGTCGGAGTAAGGGGATGCTACGACGAGAGCAAGCGTTTCGCCGAGGCCATGACGATGGCCTATCACCGTTTCCACGGCGTCGATACGCGGATCATCCGCATCTTCAACACCTACGGCCCGCGGATGCGCCTCGACGACGGCCGCGTCCTCCCGAACTTCATGGGCCAGGCGCTACGGGGCGAACCGCTCACGGTCTACGGCGACGGCTCCCAGACGCGGAGTTTTTGTTACGTCGATGACCTCGTCGAGGGCATCGCACGGCTCATCCTGAAGACCTTCCACGACCCGGTAAACCTGGGCAACCCCGACGAGGTGACGATCCTCGAATTCGCACACGAGATCCTGAAACTGTCCGGCAGCGCGAGCGCCTTCGACTATCGCCCCTTGCCGCAGGACGACCCGAAGTTGCGGAAGCCGGACATCGGGCGCGCGCGCGAGTTGCTCGGCTGGGAGCCGAAGGTCGATCGACACGAGGGGTTGGAGCGGACCCTGGCCTACTTCCAGAAGAAGGTCGCCCAGCAGAGGAAGTGACGGTGTCGGGGGGGCGTGGATCCCTATACTTCCTCTTCTCACGAATCGTCGCACGGCCCCGGACTCCCCTCATGCGCTGGTCGATCATCCGCCTCATCTGGATGCGTGAACTCCGCGATCAACTGCGCGACCGGCGAACGATCTTCATGATCGCCGTGCTGCCGATCTTGCTCTACCCCGTCGCGGGGTTCGCGGTGATGCAGCTCGCGGCTAGTTTCCTGTCCCAGACGAGCGTCATCGGGGTCGCCGGGGCCGATCACCTCCAGCCGTGGCACCGCCCCCCCGCGATCCCGACCCCCGCCGGGGCGGCGAGTCACCTCGCGCTGACGCCTCCCCCGCCGGGCTGTCCGATGGGCGGCTTCGCGCGATTCGCGGGGGTCGTCGGCGCGACCTTGGCCCGCGACGAGATCGAATCGATAGGCCGACCGCTCGGCTGGCTAACGCTGACGCCGCCGCCTCCGGGTGCGAGCCTGGGGGGGGTCGGACGCCTGGCCGGTGCCGTCGCGCCGGCCCTCGCACGGAGTCCGCTCGACTATCCTCCCCTGTTCGAGCAGCGTGCGGGCAAGCTGTCGATCATCCAGCGCTACGTCGAACAGGGCGGCTCCAGCAGCACCCTCGTCGTGCGATCGCTCGCGAACCCCCCGGACTCCGCCGACCCCGCCGAGATGATTCGGCCTTTTCAAGGCTTGCTCGACGAGCGCAAGATCGACCTCGTCATGGTCGTCCCGGCCGACTTCCAGGCCACGTTGTTCGCCGGGGGCGTTCCCGATGTCTACCTCTTCAGCCGCGAGAAGGACGAGTCGGCGAAGCTGGTCACGCTCCGCGTGGGCGGGATCCTGAATCGCTGGCGGCGCGACTTGCGCGAGGTCCGCCTCGCCCGCCTGGGCCTGCCGCCCGACTTCGACCAGACGCTCCGCGTCCACGACCCCGAGCGCGCCAAGACGATGGCGCGGATGGAGGGCGAGAACCTCTTCGGCATCCTGGTTCGCGTCTTCCCGTTCGTGCTGGTCATGTGGTCGCTGGCCGGGGCGCTGTACCCGGCGGTGGATATCTGTGCCGGCGAGAAGGAGCGCGGCACGATGGAGACGCTCCTCATCAGCCCCGCGAGCCGGGAGGAGATCGTCTGGGGGAAGTTCCTCACGATCTGGCTGTTCAGCACGGTGACGGCGCTGCTGAACCTCGTCAGCATGGCCATCACCACCTGGCAGGTGGCCGCCTCTCGCCCCGAGGCGTCCTTTCGCCCCGGCGCGCTCGTCTGGGGCGTCGTGCTGCTCTTGCCTCTGTCGGCCTTCTTCAGCGCCCTGTGCCTCGCCGTCGGGGCCTACGCCCGTTCGTCGAAGGAGGGGCAGTATTACCTCATGCCGCTGTTCCTCCTCACGATGCCGCTCATCTTCCTGACGCTCGCCCCCGGCGTGGAACTCAACCCCTTCTATTGCATGGTCCCCGTGACCGGCGTGGCGCTACTGCTCCAGAAGGTCGTCGCCGAGAGGCCGGACTGGAACACCGGAGTGTATTTCGTCCCGGTCCTCGCCCCGATGGTCCTCTACAGTTGGCTGGCGCTTCGCTGGGCCATCAGCCTGTTCAAGCGCGAGGAAGTCCTCTTCCGCGAGGCCGAGCGCCTCGACATCGGCCTCTGGCTGCGGCGGCTCTTTCGCGACAAGGAAGCTCTCCCCAGCGCCGGGGAGGCGTTCTTTTGTTTCGCTTGCATTCTCGTCTTGCGCTGGATGTCGTTCAGCGTCGGCACCCATTTGCCTCTCCTGACGCGGACCGGCATCGGGCAACTGGCGTTCGTCGCCACCCCGCCGCTCTTCATGGCGCTGCTCCTCACGACGCGCCCCTTTCGCGGCCTCGCCCTGAACCGCGCCCCGTGGTGGTCCTGGCCTGCGGCCGTCCTCCTCGCCGTCCTCATCATGCCGCCCCTCGCCGAATCGACGCGCGCCATCCTCGCCCAGTTTCCGGCTCTCATGGCGCTCCTGGAACTCCACCACCCGCTGACGCGCGAGCTTCGCGCCCTCGCATCCCGGACCGGCGGGGGGTCCGCCGGCAGCTACTACCTCGTCCTGGCGGTGTTACCCGCCGTCTGCGAGGAGCTCGCCTTTCGCGGCTTCATCCTGTTGGGCTTGCTGCGGGTCTTCCGTCCATTCACGGCGGTCCTGCTCAGCGCCTTCCTCTTCTCGCTCTACCAGATGAACGTCTTCCAGTTCGCGCCGCACTTCGTCTTCGGCATCGTCCTGGGCGTTCTCGTCCTCCGCACCGGCAGCGTCCTCCCGGCGATCCTGTTCCACCTCGTCTACAACAGCCTCCTCTTCGCGCCGATCCTCCTGCCGGAGTTGTTCGAGAGGGTCGGCTTTGCATCAGAGGGAGCCTCCGAGGTCGGCCCCCTGCGACTCGGCGTCTCGGCGGTGTGTGTCGTGCTGGTCTCGCTCGGGGCGGTCTGGCTCTGGAGGAAGGGGCAACCCCTGGCTGGGGAGTGTCCGTGATGCGACTCGCGTGGATCGTCGTCGCGCTCCTGTGGCCGGTCGCCCTGTTGAACTACCTCGACCGGCAGATGCTCGCCGCGATGAAGTTTTCCGTGATGCAGGATATTTCGGACATCGCGCTCGACGCCAACTGGGGCTACATGCTCGGCCAATTCAAGTGGGTCTACGCCTTCGCTAGTCCGGTGGGCGGCTACTTCGCGGACCGCTTCAGCCGACGGACCATGATCGGCGCGAGTCTCTTTCTCTGGTCCGCCGTGACATGGGCGACGGGGCACGTCACTACCTACGAGGAGTTGTTGTGGACGCGCACGCTGATGGGCCTCAGCGAGGCGTTCTACATTCCCGCCGCGCTGGCGCTGATCGCGGACTATCACACTGGCCCCACGCGCTCCCGCGCGGTGGGCGTTCACCAGATGGCGATCTACTGCGGCATCATCCTGGGCGGGTTCAGCGGCTACGTCGCCGATGCCCCGCGATTCGGCTGGCGATTCGCCTTCGACCTGACCGGGATCGCGGGCGTCGTCTACGCGGTGCCTCTCTGGCTCCTCCTGCGCGACGCTCCCAGGGCGGGCGACTACGTCCGCTCGTCGTCATCCCTTGGGAATACGGCGAGAGACCTTTTGAAGAACCCTTCGTTCCTCTTACTGGTCGCTTACTTCACCCTCCCGGCGCTGGCGGGGTGGGTGGTCAGGGACTGGATGCCGGCCATCCTCAAAGATAAGTTCGACCTCGGGCAGGGCGTGGCCGGCGTCTCGGCCACGCTCTATGTCAACCTCGCGTCGATCGGCGGGGCGATCCTCGGCGGGTGGGCGGCCGACCACTGGATGCGGCGTAGCCCGCGCGGGCGGATCTTCGTCAGCGCCTTGGGGACGAGCCTGTTCATCCCGGCGTTGTTCGGCGTGGGCAACTCCGGCACCCTCATGATGGCTATCTTCTTCCTCGCCCTCTTCGGCCTCGGCTGGGGGATTTTCGATTGCAACAACATGCCCATCCTGACCCAGATCGTGCGGGCCGATCGGCGCGCGACGGGGTACGGGATCATGAACCTCGTCAGCATCAGTTGCGGGGGGTTCGCCGACTGGGGCTTCGGTGCTTTACGCGATCAACGAGTGTCGCTGACGGTCATCTTCGGTGTTTTCGCGAGCCTCGCCTTACTGTCCGTCGGCCTCGTGCTGCTCATCCGACCGCGCACCGAGCATGACTCTTCTGCACCAACCTGAAAAGGAGCTGAACACGGAGGGACTGAGATGTAGGTCCGGTTTCCGACCGGACCGGCTGCAAATGTCCGGTTGGAAACCGGACCTACATCGATTCTCTGAACCGATCTACCTGCTGGGTGGTAGGATGATCGTTGGCCCCCGCACGATATGCCGGGACCGAATCCCGCGCCCCGTTGGCCAATGTCCCCAAACCCCGATCGAGAGTGACATGAACGACCCGACGCCCCGGTTACAAGACCCAGAAGCCCAGGCCACCTTGCCGCCCTCGACGAGCGTCGATCCGGCCACGCTGGTTCCTTCGCCAGACCTGGACTCCTATGCCACCGTCGCGCCCACCCCTTCCCTACCGGGATCGGGCGACGCCCGCGCCCCGGTGGGCTACGTCATCGACCGGGAACTCGGGCGCGGCGGGATGGGCGTCGTCTACCTGGCGCGGTCGCTGACTCTGCAACGGCCTTGCGCGTTGAAGATGATCCTCTCCGGCGTCCACTCCGGCGACGAGGAGATCGATCGCTTCCGCACCGAGGCGCAGGCCATCGCGCGATTGCAGCATCCGGGCATCGTGCAGGTCTTCGAGATCGGCGCACACGACGGCAGGCCGTTCATGGCGCTGGAGTATTGCTCCGGCGGTGCCCTCGATGCGAAGTTGGCGAAGAACCCGCTCGCGCCGAAGGAGGCGGCGAAGCTGGTGCGGTCGCTCGCCGAGGCGGTTCACGCGGCCCACGA
>JANXSH010000086.1 GCA_025356615.1 Planctomycetia bacterium
GGGCGGCAGCCAACCGCGATGCAGCACCTCGACGCAGGTAATCAACTCGACGACCCCGAGTGCGATCTCGACTATGTGCCCAACCGGGCGCGCCAGCACGCGGTCACGCACGCCCTGAGCAACAGTTTCGGATTCGGCGGACAGAACGTGTCTTTGATCGTCAGTAAGTTTTGAACCCCATCGAAGGGAACCTCCAAGTGATCCTGTTCTGGCTCGGTCTGGCTCTGATGTGCCTGCCGTTAATGGTCCTCCTCAGCTTCTGGGGGGTCATCCACCTGCGTGTGGACCGGATCTACCTGCCGCGCTTCTCGCGAATCTTCACCGAACGCCCGCTGTTCATCGTCCCGCGCGGCAAGGCGCTCGAGGACGCCGAGACCGTCCGCTTCCCGACGAGTGACGGCCTGACGCTGCGAGGTTGTTACCTGAAGGCAACCGGGGCGCGACGGGGCGTGATCCTCTTCGCGCTGGAGTTCACCTCCGACTGCTGGTCATGCCGGTCGTACTGCGACCACCTCGTCGCCAACGGCTACGATGTCTTCGCCTACGAGCCGCGCGGCCAGGGGCAGAGCGACCCGATGCCCGGCTACGAGCCGATGCAGTGGGTGACAGACTACGAAGTCAACGACGCGAAGGCGGCCATCGCCTACCTCGAGGGCCGACCCGACGCCGACCCGCGTGGCGTCGGCCTGTTCGGCATCAGCAAGGGGGCCGGGGCCGCCGTCCTGGCCGCGAGCCGGAACCCCTACGTCCGCTGTGCGGTCACGGACGGCATGTTCGCGACGAACACGACGTTGTTGCCCTACATGAGTCAGTTCTTCGTGATCTACAAGTCGTTCTTCCCCGAAGTCCTGATCCCCGAGTTCTACTACCGGGTGATTGCGTTCTTCGCGCTGCGCTTGGTCCGCCGCGAGCGACATTGCTCCTTCCCCTCTCTCGAGCGGGAGTTGCGACACCTGGGACCGCGTCCCTTGCTCATGATCCACGGCGCGCAGGACAAGTACATCAAGCCGGAGATGGCCCAGAAGCTGTTCGACCTGTCCGGCGGCAAGCCCGAACGGCGCGAGTTCTGGCTGGTCGAGGGGGCCAAACACAATCAGGCGCTCAACGTCGCGAACGCGGAATACCACGAGCGCGTCCTGAGCTTCTTCGACCAACACCTCGGGGGAGAGGAACCGTGCCCTTTGGAGGTGCGGTGTGAAGCCGCGATGCAGTGTTAGTGGGGGCGAAGACCTAACCCCCTAACCCCCTTCCCTAAAAGGAAGGGGGGACAAGACACGACCCCGGTATGGCTCCCCCTCCCTCTTGACGGGGAGGGTTAGAGGATGGGGGTGGGGTCAGCCGCTCACTGACTTCACCAACAACCAAGCTCTCCCGCTCATCCGGGGTTTCTCTACCATGCGCGACGCCATGAAATCCGTCCTGCGATTCCTCCTCCAGCGCGTCGTCATGAAGCCGTTGGCCATCTCCATCGGCCGACGCCTGGCGAAGTTCGAGGCGATGACCCACGACCCGCAGCGCGTGCAGGAGGCGGTCCTCCGGGACATCCTTACGATGCAGGCGAACACCGACTTCGGTCGGGATCACCACTTCGCCTCGATGAAGACCGTCGCCGACTTCCGCCACAACGTCCCCGTCGCGGGCTACGAGGCGGTCGAGCCGTACATGGCGCGCGTCCTCGACGGGCAGACGAACGCCCTTTTGTCCGACCCGCACGTCTTCATGTTCGCCCTGACATCGGGCACGACGGCGACACGCAAGTTCATTCCCGTCACCAAGCGATACATCGAGGACTACAAACACAGTTGGCACATTTGGGGGCTCAAAGTCCTCCGCGATCATAAAGAGGTCACGCTCCGACCGATCCTCCAAATGGCGGGCAACTCCGACGAGATGCGTTCCAAGACCGGCGTGCCGTGCGGCGCGGTCACGGGGCTGACGGCGTCGATGCAGAAGCGTATCATCCGCTGGCTCTACTCCACGCCGCCCGGAGTGGCGGGCGTCAAGGATCCGCAGGCGAAGTATTACACCGTGATGCGCCTGAGCCTGCCGCGCCCCGTCGGCATGGTCATCGCCGCCAACCCCAGCACGATGCTCAACCTCGCGCGGGCCGGCGACCAGCACAAGGAGCTGCTCATCCGCGATGTCCACGACGGCACCCTCAGCGACCGTTTCGACCTGCCCGCCGAACTCCGCCAGTCCATCCGCCTGAAGCCGAACCCCGCCCGCGCCAAGGAACTCGAGGAGGTCGTCCGCCGGACCGGCACCCTGTACCCGAAGGACGCCTGGACGAAGCCGTTCGTCATGGGCAACTGGACCGGCGGCAGTGTCGGGGCGTACTTGCGCCACTACCCGCGCTACTTCGGCGAGAACTGGGTCCGCGATGTCGGCCTGATCGCCAGCGAGGGACGGATGACCATCCCCTTCGCTGACGGCACCTCCTCCGGCGTCCTGGACATCAGCTCGCACTACTTCGAGTTCGTCCCCGAGGCCGACATCCTCGGCCCGAACCCCACGGTCCTCGGTGCCCACGAACTCGTCGAGGGCGGACGCTACTTCATCCTCCTCACCACGGGTTACGGCCTGTATCGCTACAACATTCACGACCTCGTCCGCTGCACGGGCCATTACAACAAGACGCCGCTCATCGAGTTCCTGAGCAAAGGTTCCCTCTTCGCGAACATGACCGGCGAGAAGCTGTCGGAGTACCACGTCACGCAGTCGATGGGCCACGTCCTGCGCGACCTCGGCGTGGACCTCTCGACGTACAGTGTCGCCCCCGTCTGGTCCGACGACGACGCCGTCTCGCCGTGCTACGGCCTGTTCATCGAACAAGGCGAACTCGGCGACACCGCCCAGCGCCTCGCGCAGTGCCTCGACGAACGCCTCTGTCAGACGAACATCGAATACGAGGCCAAACGATCCAGCGCCCGCCTCGGCCCCGTGAGGCTCGAGGTGGTGCCCCCCGGCTTCTGGGCGCGCTGGGACCGCGCTCGGCTGGAGCGCACCGGCGGGACGCTCGAGCAATACAAACACCCGTGCCTCATCAGCGACATGGAGTTCCACCGCCAGGCGAAGGTGTGACGCTCACAACCCCATTCTGCTTACCCACCTGCTCCCTCGGTGGCCGCCCGCGACGATACCGTCGCCCATCGCGACAACGTTCCCCGACGATCAAGCCCTATCCGGGGTCCGCCCGAGCGGCTACACTGATCGTTTCGCCCTCTCGTCCTGCGACTTCCGCGACTACAACCCTGTGCGGCGAGTGAGGAGACCATCCCGATGCGTCCTTTTGCCTTTCTGGTGTTCGTGACGTTCCTCGCGGCAGGCGTGGGTTCCGCCGCCGCTCCGCCCCAACGATCCTCGGTGATCGCCCGGCCGGAGGCTTTCGAGACGCTCGTCAATCCCGCCTGCTCCCACTGCCGGGACGAGGCGAAGCGGCGTGCCGTCGAACTCCGGCCCGACGACCGCACCCTCGCCTGGATACGCGGGTACTCGGAGGGCGGGGCGATCCCGTTCCGCTTCTTCCTGAACCCCTACCGCGTCATCTCGGACAGCTACGGCGTGTTCGTCCACGACCCGGACGCCGGGTACGCACGCGGGTTCGCTCCGTCCTACGACTTCCGCTTCCACGGCTGGCGGAACGGCGTGATGGTGATGAAGCACAAGGACGGCACGCTCTACTCGTGCCTCTCCGGGCTCGCCTTCGAGGGGCCGAAGAAGGGCACCCGGCTCACGCCCGTCCCGACCGTCGTGAGCGACTGGGGGTGGTGGCTGGAGAAGTACCCGGACGCCGTCGCCTACCATATGTTCGACAAGTACCGGCCGTCCAAGCTCGCGTCGAAGGAGAACCCGGACTCGGTCGCGTCGAGGGGCAAGCCGGCCCCGCGGCTCGGGGCGGGCGAGGGGATCTTCGGCGTCTGGACGGGGAAGGCCGCCCGAGCGTATCCCGTCGCCTCCCTGGAACGCATCGGCTTTCTCGCGGACGCCGTAGGCGAGGAACCGCTTGTCGTCCTCTGGGAGCCGAAGACCCGGACTGCGGCGGCTTACCGACCTGTCGCGTCCCAGCCTCGGAAGTACAAGGGTCCGGCACCCGATTCGTCCGGCGTGTCAAAGCCCGACGCGGGCGTCCCGACTCCGACCGGGACTCGGGTCGTTCCGGCACGAAAGCTCACCCTCGGCCTCGCCCCGGCTCTAGCCAAAGGTCGGTTCCGAGACGCGGAGACGAAGTCCTTATGGGACGTGGCGGGCAGGTGCGTCGAGGGGGAGTTGAAGGGCTGGACCCTGGAGTGGGTGGATGGGGTGCAGGCGAAGTGGTTCGCCTGGTCGGCTGAGTACCCGGACACCACGGTATACGCCGAAGAGAAGCCGGCCCCGCCGACCTCCGCCGAGGCGAACAAGAGGGTCAAAGAGGTGGCCGGCACGTCGGAGTTCCTGCGGCTCTTGCCCAAGCCGTTCGGGGTGGTCAAAAGCGTCGATCCGAAGGCCCGTACCGTGACTTTCCTGGCGGACGGCGAGAAGGTGGCAAAGACCTGGCCCCTCGAGCCTGATGCCGAGGTGAAGGTGGGCGGGTGGTGGGGGCGACTGGAGCAGTTCGAGCCTGGGGACCGGGCGTGGGTGTGGCTCAAGCTCGACCGGAAGAAGAGGCCAGTCTCGATCGTCATGTTGGCCGACGATCTGACCGAGTTCGACATGCACGGTGTGCTTCGGCTGAAAGAGGGCGACAAGCCGCGATTCGCCCCGGACAAGGTGGAGGCGAAACGGAAGGAGCAGAAGGCGTGGCTGCGCAAGCGGTGGGCCGACGATGGGCTGCCGGGGACACTCACCTTCCACCACGTCTTCAGCGGGGAACTGGAGTTGGCCCTGGACCACGAGGCGATGCGGTGGGGCCGGTCGCTGGCCGTCGGGGAGGTGGTCCGCCTGACCGCCGACCCCCCGATCAAGGCCGTGGTGAAGGCGGTGACGCCCTGGAGGGAGCGAACCATCGTGCGGCTGGTGGTCGGGGAACTGGAGTCGTCGGAGTTGAAGGTCGGCCAGCGGCTGGCCCTGCGAATGACCCCGCCGAAGGCCGCTGTCGAGGACAGCACCTACCCGCCGGACATCGGACGCCTTCGGTCGCGGGCCGAGCGGATCGAGTGGTTCATGGCGAGTACCTACTGCACCTGCGGGGTGAGCAAGGACATTTGCACCGGCCACTTCTACACCCTTGCCAGCTGCAACCCGAACGGGTGCGGATTGCCGAACGTTCGGCGAAAGGAACTCGGGGCGATGATCGACGAGAGGCTGACCGACCGGAAGATATTCGACCGGCTGCTCGAGGAGGCCGGGCCGCTGATGCTGCGACCGCACT
>JANXSH010000098.1 GCA_025356615.1 Planctomycetia bacterium
CGCGCGAAATCGTCTACCTCGATAAGGTTTCCCCGTTCGGCATCCTCGAACGGGAAGAACGTACCCGAGGGTTCGTCGATTACTGGTTCTACAACCCCAACGAGGAAGCCGTCCAGGTCGGCCTCTATCACAAGAATTGCCAGTGCGGGAGTCTCGAAGTCTTCACGCTTCCCGAAGAGCGTCGCCCCTGGATCGCCCGAACCGCGACCGCATTTCTTTGCGCCCGACCACTCGGCCCCCTTCACTCGATTTCTCTGTACTGGCTGGGCCTGAACCAGATCCAGGAGGGCGTCGAGGGAAAGGAGTTGCTCGAGAAACTCGAGAAGACACCCGTCGCGGCCGGCGCGATCGGCTGGACTCGCCTCGGCTGGTCGGAGCGCAAGGGAAAGCAGAGCCTCAAGGCGGAGATGTGGTTCGACAACCCGACGACCGGCAAGACCGGCACCGTGACCGTCGCCTTGTACTTCCATGAGCCACTCCGCGTCGTCAACACCCTACGCATCCGTCCCCTCCACGACAAAGACCTCGAGGGCGGCGTCCGCGAATCCATCGTCGTCTGGTCTTCGACGAGGAGTTCGCTCGACATCGAGGCGATTTCGCCCCCGCCGCGGGGTTCCGCACAGAGCGACCCCTTCGTGGTCGGTAAACCCGAGCGGATGACCCCCGCCGAAATGTTCGCCCTCGCCAAGGCCAACAACGAAGGCGCTGCGATGGCCGAATCGACCCGCGGCGGGGTCCAGTGCGCCTACCGCATCCCGATCACTCTCCTGGCGATGGCCGCCGACGGCAAGACGCCCTTCGACATCGGCCCGTTCCGTCGCACGGTGACCATCAGCAGCCCCGACGTTACCGGCGAGGCGAAGACCGTCCTCGTCATGGGACGAGTGCAAGGGGTCATTCGACTCGGCAACGAGGACGAGGAAGGCGGAGTCAACTTCCGCAACTTCCCTCGCCACCGGGGCAAGACCGAATCGATCACCCTCGAAGTCTACGATCCGGGCCTCGAGCTGTCCTTCGACCGGAAACGCTCGTCCCCGTTCCTCGACGCCGAGCTGGAACCCGTCACGCCGGCCCCGGTGGGCTTCCAGGCGTGGGTCATGCGAGCGAAGGTGTTGCCCGACAAAGTCGATGGCCATTTCCCCCGCGGCAAGGATCCCCTCTACGAAGATAGCGCAATCTACCTGAACGTCGAATCCCCCGGAAAGCCCCCACGTTCGATCCGCGTCCCGGTTACTGGGCGGGCGACGGGGCGCTGAGACGCGAAATCGCGCAGCTTGCCCTCGAAAGTTCCGATGCGATCACGGTAGAATGCCGATGAGCATAGAAGCACTGTCGCTGCGCGGTTATCTCCTTGGACGACTACATTGTATTGGCTAGCGCGGTCGGCTGACTCCAGGCATTCAGACGACGGAGGATGGCCCTTGGATGAGATACGAACTCCCGGTCCGAGCGCGGCTCGAGGTCGCGGCACGACCTTCCGACTCGCCGCTGTCGCCTTGGTCCTCTTCAGCGCCCTGGCCGGGACCGGCCTGGCACGCCTGCTCCGCGCGCCGGAGGCCGACACGAAGCCGGCCGTCGCCGCCGCCAAGTTCCCCGGTCGGTTGTTCAAGGATTGGAAGAAGCCGGACCTCGTCATCGTCGTGACGGGGCAACAGAAGGGCTACCTCCTCCCCTGTGGCTGCTCCCATCCGCAAGTCGGCGGCCTCGAGCGGCGGTACAACTTGCTCCAGATGATAAAGGCCCAAGGCTGGCCCTACGTCGCCGTCGATCTCGGCGACATTACCCAGCGCATCGCCCCGGCGGGCTTGCCCAACGAACAAGGGAAGATCAAGTACCTCTACTCGATGCGGGCGCTCAAAGAGATGGGCTATTCCTCCATCGGGATCGGCGAGAACGAGGTCAACCTCGGGCTTCGGGATCTCTTGGCGGAGTATTCTCTCAACGAACCCGTACCGCGGGTCGTCGTGACCAACCTCTTCAACGCGGATAAACTGTTCCCCACGATGACCGAGCCGTGGAATCTTTCCGCTCCCGCAGGGGCTTCATTGAAAGTCGGTGTCACGTCGATCGTCAGCCCGACGGTTATCGAGCGCATGAAGTTACTGACTCAGGGGGACGACAAGCTCGTCTTCGAGAAAAAGACGACGGCAGCCATCGACCGCACCCTCAAAGAGATGGCGGCAAAGAAGGTCGATCTGCCGATCATGCTCTATCAAGGTCTCGTCAGCCGCAACGGCATGAAGGAACCCCACACCGAGGCGATGGGCCTCGCCAAGCATTACCCGCAATTCCCGATCGTCGTCGCCTTATCCGAGGAGGACGAGGCTCCTTCTCGCCCCGTCTCGATGAAGTCCAAGACCGGCAGCGAGTCGCTCATCATCTCGATCGGCCGCAAGGGCAAGTTCATCGGCGTCGTCGGCGTTTACAAGACCGGCAAGGCCGACAAGCCTTTCGAGTTCGCCTACGAGCGTGTCGAACTGACGGATCCGGAATTCCTCACGCCCAAGGCGAAGGAAAAGGGCCACCCGATCATCGAATTGATGGAGTCCTACACCCGCGAACTCAAAGAAAAAGAGTACCTCGAGAAGCACGGCAAGGTCCGCCACGCCCTCCAAGTCATGCCCGAGGTCAAGAATCTCAAGCGCCCCGTCGAGGTGACATACGTTGGATCCGACAAGTGCAAGCGGTGTCATGAGGACGCCTACGACAAATGGAAGCAGACTCCGCACTCGCACGCCTACATGACCCTCGAGAAGAAGGCCGAGAGGCCCGCGAATCGCCAATACGACCCCGAGTGCATCGTCTGCCACACGGTCGGCTTCGGCATCGTCTCCGGCTTCGTCAACGAGAAGACGACGCCGAAACTGAAGGATGTCGGCTGCGAGAGTTGCCACGGCCCCGCCAGCGCCCACGTCGCGAATTCCACCGACATCCAGTGGCAGATGCGCCTCAACCCCTGGCGATTCCTCCCCGCTAACAAACGCGCCGACGCGATGGACCAGATGTGCCAAAAGTGCCACGACATCGACAATGACGTTCACTGGAACTTCCAGAAGAAGTGGCCGCTGATCGCCCACCCGACCCCGAAAGCGGCTGGCGACGAAGACAAGCCCAAGGAAGACAAGTGACCTACGGGTGAGGCGTGTAAACGCCCTGGACTTTCAGGCGAGCGGGGCGTGTAGACCCCCCCCGAGCCAGTAAT
>JANXSH010000113.1 GCA_025356615.1 Planctomycetia bacterium
GAGGGTAGCGGGATGCGCTGGCTGGAGGAGGGGGCGGCGTGGGTGGCACCGCTCCGCGCGGTGTACCTCAGCAGCACCGAGGCGTGGGACACCTTGTGGAATTTGGCTGGATGAATCTACCTACGAATGTGAATCGCACCCGTATTTCCGCCGAAGCCGGACGAGGAGTCGGAGCCATCGCCCCCTCGCGGATGAGGTCGAGGCGATCAGTGCTCTCGGACGGCGAGACAGAATTGCAGAGTGATCGACATTCGCTGATCCGCGTGGGCTTCGCGTTGCTCGACCCGCACTACGAAGCGTGCCGATGCTGTAGTAAAGGGGACGGCGACGGACACCCCCCTCGAGTGGGCTGTCTCGTCGCCGCCGATCAGGACGCAGTCACTTCTCGGTAGGCTTGTCGCCGTTTCGGAGTTCGCGGAGTCGCTTGAGTTGTTCGGGAGTCAGTGACTTCTCGAGTTGCTCCCTCTCGTCCGCCCTCAGCTTTTTGATCTTCGCGTCGAGTTCGTCCACCTTGGCCCTGGTGTCGGCGCGGATCTTGAGGATCTTCTGCACCTGAACGTCGCTCAGGCCGAGCTTCTTGTAGTACGTCGGCATGGGGCCTTTGAGCTTGACGGGCGGAGGCTTGTCGTCGGGTTTCTTGTCCTGGGCGTAGATCACGCCAATCATGGTGAGAGCCAGCGCCAGAACGGCCAATCGCAGATGCACCATTGGGTCGAACTCCTCGATTCGGATTCAGTGCGAGGGACTATATCAACCTGTACCCGATCGCGCGAGGCGATGCAAGGAAAACGCGGCAAAATCTCCTGCGGCGTCCCAAGTTACCTCTCTGGCCACCTGAAATGTTGTGTATAAACGACAGCCGCTCGACCCACCCTACGAGTGCCCCGAAGAGCGGGGCGAAGAAAAATTCCGCGAATCGCGATGATTCGGAGGAGAAATTCGCTCTCGCTTCGTTATCCTGAATGTCGGGACGGTGTATCGGCATCCAACCGGCCCCGGCCCGTTTCGATCTCCCATCCTTTTCGGAGGAGCAGCCCATGCGTTCCGCGCGACCCATCCTGGCCTTCGCCCTCATTGCCGCCTTCGTCGCCGCGATGGTGGCCCCCGTCTTCGCCGCCCCCAAGGCCCGACAATACTACTCGAAGACCTGGTCGTACCACGCGACGAAGAAGTATCACTACCGCGAGTACCACTACAAGACGAACTCGACCGACACGACGTACCAGAAGCAGTATGTGATCTACTACAAGAACGACGTGAAGAAGAAGAACTGGGTCTACTACTACAACCCGACCTCGGAAAAGGTGTGGTGCCGCTACCCCACGACGAACCACCCGACCTACAGCAAGTCCGTCGCGGCCGGGAAGGAACTCTGGAGCGTCCTCCCGAAGGAGAAACGGCACAAGGATGTGTACACGATCGATGATGCTGACTACGGCAAGGTCGGCGCGACATGCCCCGTGCTGCCGGACAGCGACGACAAGAAGCCGATGGAGATGCCGCCCGATGATCTGCCGTGATTCATGATCGGCGAGGGGTGTAACAGTAGTTTCGAAGAAGAACTAACCACAGAGGCACAGAGGCACAGAGAAATGCACAGAATGAAGACATCGTAAATCTCTGGACGTGCCTCCTCTTCGTCTTTACTGTGCATTTCTCTGTGCCTCTGTGCCTCTGTGGTTAGTTCTTCTTTAGAAACTACTGTTACACCCCGCTGCACCGGTCCTGTAACATCCCACGCCCATGCACGTCTTTCGATCAGCCCGCTCCTTGGAGATACCTCTTGTCCGCCCACGGTTTCCTCCGCGTCTCCGCCGCGATCCCTGAGTTGCGCGTCGCTGACTGTCGCTTCAACGCCGATCGCATCATCCAACTCCTGCGCCAGGCCCAGGCCGAGAACGTCCGCGTCGTCGTCTTCCCCGAACTGGCGCTGACCGGCTACACCTGTGCCGACCTGTTCCACCACGGCACATTGCTGGAAGGTGCCATCGAAGGCTTGCACCTCGTCCTCGAAGAGACGCGCGGGGGCTTCGAGGGTGTCGCCGTCGTCGGCCTTCCTGTCGTCGTCGATGACCAGGTGTTCAACTGCGCCGCGGTCCTCTGCCGGGGGGAGATCCTCGGCGTCGTCCCGAAGTCCTTCCTTCCTAATTACAAGGAGTTCTACGAGGCGCGGTGGTTCGCACCGGCGGTGGCGGCGCGGAGTTCCTCGCTCCGCCTCCTCGGCAGGGACGTGCCGTTCGGCGCGGACTTGCTATTCCCGGCGACCGATGTCGAAGGGCTGACGATCGGCGTCGAAATCTGCGAGGATCTCTGGGTGCCGATCCCCCCGTCGTCCTTCCAGGCCATCGCCGGGGCGACGCTGCTCGTCAACCCCACGGCGAGCAACGAGATCATCGGCAAGGCGGCCTATCGCCGGCAGCTCGTCGGCAACCAGTCCGGGCGGTGTATCGCCGCCTACGTCTACACCTCGTGCGGCGTCTGGGAGTCCACAACCGATGTCGTCTTCGGCGGCCACG
>JANXSH010000167.1 GCA_025356615.1 Planctomycetia bacterium
GCCCACCAGAGGGGCGACCCGCAACGGTGGGCCTCGCTCCGCTCGTCCCACCCTACGGCTACAAACCCTGTTGACGCCCCGCCCGCTGAGAGGATCCCCAGATGTTCGAGTTCTTCCTCAAACTTTTCGACACGTCGGACTTCACGCCGCGCCGATTCTGCGGGGGTTGGACCGAAGAACACATCTGGCTGCACATGGTGTCGGACGCATTGATCTGGCTCGCTTACGTCTCGATCCCGATGTTACTGATATTCTTTGCTTACCGTCGTCAGGTGCCGTTCCATCGCATCTTCTTCCTCTTCGCCGCCTTCATCCTCGCCTGTGGTTTCACGCACCTGGTCGATACGGTCACGTTCTACACGCCGGTCTATCGCCTCCTGGGCCTGCTGAAGTTCATCACGGCGGCGGTTTCCTGCGTGACCGTCCTCGCCCTCGTGCCGGCCTTGCCCCGCGCGCTGGCCTGGCTCGATCAGGCCAAGGAGAGCCTCGGCCCGATCGCCGTGCGCGTGAGATCGAAGTCCGTATCCGACGATCGCCTCCGCCAATACATCGTGGCGGTCCTCGCCGCCGTCCTCGCCATGCTCGTCCGCCGCGCGCTCGACGACTTCCTCAACAGCGACCACGTCTTCGTCCTGTCGCTGCTCGCCGTCGTCGCCGTCGCCTGGCAGGGCGGCTTCGGCCCCGCCCTCGTCACACTCGTCCTTACCCTGACGGGCACCATCTATTTCTTCGTCCAGCCTCGCTTTACGTTCGTCATCGCGTCGCCCAGCGACCAGATCGCCGTCGGGTTGTTCTTCTTCTGCGGCTTCGGGGCGGCCCTCATGGGGGAGGCCCAGCGCACGGCCCGCCGACAGGCGGAAGACAACCTCGCCGACACCATCCGCAAGCAGGCCGCCCTCGAGGCGGAGATCGCCCGCCGCCTCGAAATCGAGGTCGCACTCCGCCAGCGCGAGGCGGACCTGATGTCGCTGAATCGCCAGCTATCGGCCACGAAGGCCAAGTCGGACGAGACGGTCGCCGTCCTCGATGCGTTCCTGCAAAATGCCCCCGTCGGCATGGCGTTTCTCGACAAGGAGTTGCGCTACGTCCACGTCAACAAGTCCCTCGCCGAGGTCAACCGCCTGCCCGTCGAGGCCCACCTCGGCAAGACGGCCCGCGAGACCATGCCGGCCTATCCCGAAGAGCTACTCACCGAATTCGAGGCCGTCCTCACCACCGGCCAAATCATCATGAACCGCGTCGTCGGCCTCGAAGGCTCCGAGACGGGTGAGATCTGGCAGCTCAACCTCTTCCCCGTCCGCCGCGACGGCGAATCGATCGGCCTCGGAGTCATCGCCCAGGCCGTCACCGAGCGGTTCCGCACCGAAGAGCGATTGCGCGACAGCGAGGCCCGATTCCGCACGCTCGCCGAGACGGCCCCGCTGTTCGTGTGGACGACGCGACCCGACGGAACCACCGACTACTTCAACCAGTACTGGTACGACTACACCGGCCTGAACGAGGACCAGAGCCTCGGCACCCGTTGGAGCAAGCCGCTGCACCCCGACGACCGTGCCCTCGCGGTCGAAACCTGGGACCGCTGCACGGCGGGGGAGGAATTCTTCCAGATCGAATACCGCTTCCGTCGCCACGACGGCGTCTACCGCTGGTTCCTCGGCCTCGCCCGGCCCCAGCGCGACCTCGCGGGGAAGATCATACGGTGGGTCGGCACTTGCACCGACATCCACGACCAGAAGACCTACGCCGAGGCGCTTCGGAAAAGCGAAGAGCGCTACCGCGGCCTGACGCAGGCCGTGCCGCAAATGGTCTGGGTGGCCGATGCGTCGGCGGGAATGACCTTCTTCAACCAGCGCTGGGTCGATTACACAGGCCTCACGATCGAGCAGGGGCGAGGGGGTGGCTGGACGGTCGCCGTTCACCCCGACGATCTGCCGGGCCTGACCGCCGCCCGGAAGGCCGCCTTCGAGGGGCGGGCGGCGAGCTACCAGCATGAATACCGCCTCCGCCGAGCGGGGGACGGCGCGTTCCGCTGGATGCTATCCAGGGCCGTCCCTTTGAGCGACGATCACGACGTGACCGAGTGGGTCGGCACGCTGACCGACATCGAGGACCAGAAGCGTTCCGCCGAGCGCCTCGAGCAGATGGTCCGCGACCGCACGTCCGAACTGAGCCGGGCCAACGAGCTGCTTCGCGGAGAGATCGAGGAGCGCGGCCACGCCGAGGACCGCGAGCGCGCCGCCGCGATCGAATTGACCCGCAGCAACCAGGAACTCGAGCAGTTCGCCTACATCGCCTCCCACGACCTCCAGGAGCCTCTTCGCAAGATCCAGGCGTTCGGCGACCGGCTGCGGCAGAGATCCTACGAGAGTCTGGCCGAGCAGGGGCGCGACTACATCGACCGCATGCTCTATTCCGCCGTCCGCATGCGGCGACTCATCGACGACCTGCTCTTGTTCTCGCGCATCACCACGAAGCCGCAGACGGCGGCCCGCGTCGCCCTCGATCAGATCCTCGAGGGCGTCCTGGACGACCTCGAGGTCGGCATCGAGAAGGCCGGCGCGGTCGTCGAGGTCGAGCCGCTGCCCTGCCTCGAGGCCGACCCGAGTCAGATGCGACAGTTGTTCCAGAACCTGATCGGCAACGCCCTGAAGTTCGTAACCCCGAATTCTAGCCCACGCATCCGTATCTTCGCGGAAAGGGAGCCCAATCCGCCCACGGAGGGGGGATCGGACCCGAATGCGGAGTGGTGGCGTATCTCGTTCCAGGACAACGGGATCGGCTTCGAGGAGAAGTACACCGACCGCATCTTCCAGGTTTTCCAGCGGCTTCACGGGCGCAACGAATACGAAGGGACGGGAGTTGGGCTCGCTATTTGCCGTAAGATCGTAGAGCGACACGGAGGCGTCATCACCGCGCGGAGTCGGCCCGGCGAGGGG
>JANXSH010000172.1 GCA_025356615.1 Planctomycetia bacterium
ACCTGACCCCCGGTCAGCTCCGCAACCTCGAGACGGCCACCAACATCAAGGTTCTCGACCGGAGCGAGTTGATCCTCGACATCTTCGCCACCCGCGCGCGGTCCATCGAGGCCCGTCTCCAGGTCGAACTGGCGCAGCTAGAGTATTCGCTGCCCCGGCTCCGCAAGATGTGGTCCCACCTCGGTCGCGAAGGCGGCGGGATGGGCACGCGCGGCCCCGGCGAGACGCAGCTCGAGGAAGACCGCCGCATGGTCGATTCGCGCATCCGCGACCTCAAGCGCCGCCTCATCGAGGTGCAGGCCCGCAAGGAGCGCGAGGTCGCCAGCCGCCGCGAAGAACACACCGTCTCGCTGGTCGGCTACACCAACGCCGGCAAGAGTACGCTCATGAACGTGCTGACCGGCGCGGGCGTCCTCGCCGAGAATCGCCTGTTCTCGACGCTCGACACGCGCACGCGCCAGTGGCACCTCAAGGATTGGGGCAAGATCCTCCTGAGCGACACGGTAGGCTTCATCCGCGACCTGCCGCACCACCTCGTCGCCTCGTTCAAGGCGACGCTGGAGGAGACCCGCCGGGCCAAGTTGCTCCTCCACGTCGTGGACGCGAGCAACCCGAGCGCCGAGGACCAGATCATCGCCGTCAACAAGGTGCTGAAGGAACTCGGTTGTGCCGACCGGCCGACGCTGCTCGTTCTGAACAAGGCCGACCGCGTGCCGGACCTGTCACTGCTCCAGGTGTTGGAGGCCCACCACCCGCGCTCGGTCGCCATCAGCGCCGCGTCGAAGCAAGGGCTTGGCGACCTCTCCGACGCCGTCATCGAGATGCTCAGCGCCAACTTCTCGCGGGCGACGGTCGAGACCGACATCGCCAACGGCCGGGTGCTGGCCTACCTCGCTGCACACGCCGAGATCTACCGCCAGGAGTATCGTGAGAATCGCGTCGTCATCGACTGCGCGCTGCCGAAGCACTTGTTCCACCACATCACGGGGCCGACCGTCGAGGTGCGGTTCACGGAGGGGAATGGGAAGGTCGAGAAGGCGTGAGGAGGGGCGAGACATGCAAGAAGCAACCGCTGACATTTTCGAGCCGATGGAGTTTCGATGGGACGAAGAGGAATTCGTGGCTGCGGAGGCGGTTAGGGCATTCTGCGCCGCGATGGGGGAGGTGGAGAACGAAATAGCTAATTAGGTGGTTTGACGGCGGAGGACGCACTGATGGACGATGATCTCGTTGCATGGCCCTTTCCGACCCTCAAACCGGAATCGTCGTGGAGTGAGTACGACCGCGACTTCATCGACTACATGCGGATCGCCTATGCCGAGGGTTTTCGGCCGAGAAGTGAGCGTTCGGAGTGCTGCATCGATGCCGGCGAGCGATCTGGCCGACATGCTTCATTGGTATATAGAGGCCGCAACGGATGGGAGCCGTGGTTGAGCGATAACGGCCGTGGCGAGCGGCTCGGCCCGCATTACAACTTGCCCCTCGGTGACTCGGCCTGTGTTTGCGTCCGCCCGCCGTTCCGTGCTGCGGCTCACTTGGCTCTCGAGTGGCTGCGAGGGCGCGAGTTAGACTCGCTCCTGAGTGATTTCGAGTTCGTCGGCGGGTTTCCGGCTGGGATCACATTGCGGCCCGATGTGGTTTCGCCGTCTCTTGACGCCCGCGATTGACAGGCAGGCCACTCGTTGTCGAGTGGACACGACTCGAAGCCCGTGCTTACTTACATTTCTCTTGTGATTCATTCACTCGACTCGGGACCACTTCCCCCGTCGTGACTTCCTCCTCGCCGCCGCATCTACCATCGCACTCCCAGCCTTCGACGAGGACGCATAACCCGCAGTCCCCATCATCGACACCCACCAACACTCGTGGGATCCGCAGAACTCCGCCTCGCCTGAGTGAAGAAGGGCGATGACCTCGCGAGACTTCCTCCCCGTCCGACTACGAGCTAGCCGTGCGGTTCTCGGAATGGAATGAGAACCATTGATTCGCGGAGACGACACACAACCCCGGCATCCGACGCCTAATACAACCGGCTGATCGCGGGGCTGGACACCAACACCTGGCCCTCATCGTCGGCTTCCAGAAAGTAGCTGTGGGCGACGCGGTACGAGGCGGCATCGGCGCGGACATAGACGTTCACGCGATACTTGCTTCCGGACACCGCTTTGACCTGTACCTTGTGAAAATTGGCGGGGCGACCCAGGCGGGACAGCACTCCCTGGACGATCACGGTTTCCCGAGGGGGGAATATCGGCTTGGGCTGTTCGACACTCGTCGTCTCGATCTGTTCCAGCAACATCGTCGTGTCCTCGTGTTCGGTAGGTTCTCTGGTTCTCTACCTACATCTACTATCGCCAAGGAGGGTTGTGACAGGACAGGTAAAACTTTCCGCCCATGCCAGTTTTCATCGATGTACCGATTGGACGCGACGCCAAGCCCTCGTCCGACTATATTTCTCTCGAGATTCCTCCACTCGCATCAGGACCACCCCCATGACCACTCTCCCCCGTCGTGACTTCCTCGCAGCCGCCGCAACTATCATCGCGCTCCCCGCGCTGGCGGAGGAGGCGAAACCCGCGATCCCCATCATCGACACCCACCAGCACTTGTGGGATCTGAAGAAGTTCCGCCTCGCCTGGGTCACCAAAGGCGACGCGCTGGCCCGTGACTTCCTCCCCTCCGACTACGAGGCTGCGGTCAAGGATCTGGGTATCACGCAGTCGGTCTATCTCGAAGTAGACGTGGTGCCCGAGCAGCAGCTCGCCGAGGCGGAGTATATCACCGACCTGTGCAAGAAGGCTTCCACCTACACGCGCGCGGCGATCATCTCGGGCCGACCGGGTGCCGACGACTTCGCCAAGTACATCAAGCGATTCGAGGGGAGCAAGTTCGTGAAGGGGCTGCGTCGGGTGCTGCACGGCGGCGACACGCCCGCCAGGGCGTGCCTCGACAAGGCGTTCGTCAAGGGCGTACAGTTGCTCGGCGACCTCGGTCTGCACTACGAACTCTGCATGCGCGCCGACGACCTGCCCGACGCGGCGAAACTCGTCGATCTCTGTCCGGGGACGAAGTTCGTCCTCGACCACTGCGGCAACCCGGACCTCGTGAAGCACGAGAAGTGGAAGAAGGATCTCGCCGAACTCGCGAAGCGTAAGACCGTCGTCGTGAAGGTGTCCGGCATCGTCGCCTCGGCGAAGCCGAAGTGGACCGCCGACGACCTCGCGCCCGTGGTGAAGCACACGCTCGACGCCTTCGGCCCGGATCGCGTGATGTTCGGCAGCGATTGGCCGGTCTGCCTGAAGGCTTCGACGATCGCGAAATGGGTCACGGCGCTGAAGCAGATCGTCGCCGATCGCAAGGCCGAGGAGCAGCGCAAACTGTTCCACGACAACGCCGTCCGAGTGTATCGGTTGACCGTCGTCAAACGATGAGGTGGACGCGGTACAACTCAAAGGCGGCTTCCCACGCCGCCTTCGCGGTCGGGGAGCTGGCCTCGGCCGTCGCCACATCGGGACCGTCGGCCGTCGCGCGGAGGCCGGCCCGCCAGCAAAGCGTGTCGGTCGGGGAGACGGTCAGGTACGCCTTGGGGAGGTTCGGGCCGGACACCTCGAGCATGTTGGTGTCGGGTAGTAGTTCGGCCTTGCACTGGCGCTGCTTGAACCAGAACGGGAGGATGAGGGACATCGAGGGAACTCCGGCTCACATCCCGTCGCCGAGGCGCATCTCGCGAACCTTGGCCTGGATGCTGGTCATGATCGAGTTGGTCTTCTTGACATCCTTGGCCTCGGCCGCCTGCTTGAGGCCGGCGGCCAACTTGCCCAGGTCGTTGCTCGCCGTCGCGAGCGTGTCCTTGTGCTTGACCGGCACGTCGTCGGCCTTCGCCAGGAATTGCGCGGTCTGTTCCAGTCCTTGGGCCGCCTCGATGAGGCCCGTCCAGTTGTCGATGAAGTGGGCGTCGACCGCCTGGCTGGCCTGCACGCGGGCACGCTCGAGGAGCCGCCCGTAGGGCATCCCCGTCACCTTGTCGGGTAAGGGAGACAGGGGCTTGTCCGACACCCCCTGGCACGCGGCCAGGGCCATCAAGAGCGAGCCGAGTATCCATAGTTTGTGCATCATCGTCCTCCTGTTCGCTCAGGTCTCCGTCTCAGCGGATAGGCTCCTCGGCATAGGTTCGCGGACCGATGGTCGGCGAATTCTGGGGCACCGCCAGCCGATCTCGCAACCGCGCCTTCTGTTCGTCCGGCGACAGCCAGGGGTCGTCGATCGCCCCCGACAGGCACGGCCGCTGTCGCGGCCCGACGACCCCTTGGCAGCCGGTCATCACGAGCAGCCCGCACAAGAAGACTCGTCGCATCGTTTCGTCTCCGGCTTGTCCGCCTCTCATGTCTTATCGACTCCCATTATACACCGGCCACTGCGGGGCGATGGAATTCTCCCCCGATGGGCGGGACTCGATCGGCATAATGGGTCCGCACGACCTCATTGCACCATAAGGACGAAGTCGGCCGCCGGGTCCTTCTTCATCTTCTCCACGTCCCCCTCGAGGAAGATTCGGACCGTGACGACTTTCCCCTTCGTGCGCTTGGCCAGGCGTCCGGGGATGCCGAAGCCGCGATCGATGTGACCGCTGCCCGCGAGGACGACGATTCGGCGGATCTTGCGGTCCGTCTGGAAGCGCGCGGCGCTGTCGGCCATGAACTCGTCCCAGAGCGTCATGACCTGGTAGAACTTCTCCTTGCCCTCCTTCGTCATCTTGCCGTGGCCGTGCATCTCCCCCAGCTGGTCGAACCAGTGGGCGCGATGCTCCTTGATCTGGAAATCGACCTCGCCGATCTGTTTCTTCTCCTCGGCGGTCAGCTTTTCGTAGCCGACTGCCGAGACGCGCTTGCGCAGGTCGTCGCCGACGTTGAGTGCGGCCATCGGGACGCGATTCCGCCGACAGAAGTCGGCGATCGGGCGGTAGAGCGCCCAGTCGTAGCCCCAGCGCCGCTTGTACTCGGTGTCCTCGAGCATCGACGCCTCGTCGATGGCCCCGGAGGTAAATCGGTCGAGGCTCTTCTGGAACGGACGCTGGAACATCTCGAAGCCGACGGCGAGCCGCTCGTCACGGGCATAGAGTGCCTTGATGACCGCAAGTTGGACCTGATGATGGATCTCGCTATCGTGCGTCTCGCCGACGCAGACCGCGTCGGCCTCCATGAGGCGATCCGTGAACTCGCCGGGCGTGAGCGTCTTCTTCTCCTTGGACGACCACACCGAGAATTGGGGCGGCCCCTCGAGTTTATCGATGAGCGCGCGATACTCCTTCTCGCTCGGGGCGTCGATCTCCCACACGCGCGCCCCGCGTAAGAGGATGCCGGAATACGCCCCCTTCTCGCTCCGGCGGAGACTCGCGCCCGGCTCGGCGGGGAGCTTTTTGGCCTTGGGATACTCCGCCGTGCGGGCCTGGATGAGGGCGTCGTGGAACTTCGCGGCCTGCTCTGGTTTGGCGAAAGCGACGACCCACGCCTTCGCGTCCTTCTCGGTGATCGTCCGGTCGCCGCGCCACCCGGCGGCGGCCTGCAACGAGATCGGCTGGGTGATCGGCTGGGCGGCGAGGATCTTGATGAGGCCGTACTCGCCGACGCGCTTGCCGGGGCCGAGGTTCACGGGCGTGATGCGCTCGTCGGGGTGGAGGATCGTGGCCGTCGAGGTCGGCGGGAACGGGTAACGCATATCGACGGCGGCCCACCCGCCGCGCTTCTCGATCGCCTCGACGTAGCGAGCGCCCTGGGCGTAGAGGAAGGCGTTCTGAAGGTTCTTCGACTTCTCCAGGGGAGCGAGGAGCATCTTCGCGGCGTGCGGTTGCTCCTTGCCGAGAACCCGGATCATGGTCAGCGTCGCGTCGCCCTCGATGAGGGCCGCGAGCGCCAACTCGGCATCACTGCCGAACGTAGAGGCGTGGAGCTTGCCGAGGCCGAAATGCTGGTCCTGCAAGGCGTGAACCATCTCGTGGATGAGGACGCCCTTGGCATAATTGCCTTTGATGTCGTCGTAGAGGAAGAGCGCCTTCTTCTTAATGTCGTAGTAGCCCTGGATGCCCTTCGAGTCGTTCTTGCCGCGCGGGATGACGTTTGCCTCGACCGGCTTGAGGAACTTCAGCCCGCGGACCTTCTCGATGTCCTTCTCGAGTTGGCGCATCTGCTTCGATAGCTCCGCCTTGGGGTCGGACGCCTCGTCACTGAACCCCGCGTGGGCGGTCAAGAGGGCGGGGAGGAGGCACAGTGCGAAGAGTCGATTCATGGTGTTCTTTCTGTTTCGAACGAATGACTTCATCCGCAGATTGCGCAGATTACACAGATTGAAACACCAGAGCAATTCCTTCTCCATCCGTCTCTAATCTGTGTAATCTGCGCAATCTGCGGATGAACTCTTATCCTTCCCGCGATCTTACTATTCTACGTCCTTGTGCTGCTCGACCAGCGCCTCGCGCATTTACTTCGGCTGCGCCTTGGCCGACGGCGTCGCCTCGGTGTAGCCCTTCTTGACCTTCTCCGCGACGAGCTTGTCATGCTCCTTCTTCGCGGCGGCGTCGTCGGCGAACGGCTTGACTTGCGTCTGGCCGTTGGTGCCGATCTTGCCGAACGTCACCGTGAACTGTTTGCCCTGGAGGTCGATGTTCCAGAACTTGTTGCTCGTGCCTTCCGAAAACGTGAACGATCGCATACGGTCTCCTTGTGAGTGATGTCATTCCCAGTCGTCGTCGAAGTCGTCGTATCGGTCCAAAGGGTCGAACTGGTCCGCCGCCTCCACGGCCTTGTTGACCCGGCGCAGCTGGCGGACGGTCGGCGGGTCGAGGTAGTTGTCCTTTTGGAAGGAGCGTTTCAAGGTATCCCGATCTACTTCCGATCGCCTTCGAGAAGATTGGACTGCTCTCTCGCCGGTCTCCGGGGGCGAGAGGAATATTATCCATGAATGCTGCCGGGCACAAGCAAGGGAGGTGCGAATTTTCGAGAAAGGCTACATCGGAAGCATTCCCACGCCCTGAAGAGATCGATCGAACACAAGAGAAGGAGTGTGGCCGGTAGTCGAGTTCACCAGCGCGACGGATGCAGTCGTTGCACGCGGCGCGTGTCATGCTGGAAGGCCATGCCGGTCATTGTCTCGGCGGCAAGGCGATGGTAGAATGTGTTTGTGAAATGACAATACAATTCCGAGGGCTACCCAATAGACCGACACACCTTCGATGGCACGATGCGGGCATTCCGAAACCGGAAGCCGTTCCAACCGTTCACCGTCGCGATGGTGAACGGGGATCGGCTGGAGATCGATCACCCGGAGGCGTTGGCGGTGCGGGACGGCGTGGCCCTTTTCGCCAGTCCGGGCGGCGCGCCGGTGATATTCGACCACGATGGTGTCAGTCAGATAATCGGGGATCTATCGGGCCGATCGACGCCGTGACGCGGTAGATGGACTGTCGGGTGATACACTTTCATCGCCATCACTAGGGGTTCGATCCATGACGCAATTGCTGGAAGAGGCACTCACGGAAGTGAGAAAACTCCCGGAATCGGAGCAAGACGCCATCGCGACGCTGATCCTCGCCGAGTTGGAGGACGAACGGCGCTGGCAGGAGACTTTCGCACGTTCGCAGGATCAGTTGGCGCGCCTGGCTGCGAAAGTCCGCGAGGACATCCAAGCAGGGCGGGTCGAAAGGGGGAGGCTTCGACCAGTTGTGAACTCGTAACTTACGGCAAGAGGCGGAAGCACACTCATGGGCCGGCATCTCGACACCGCGCTGTATCGGACGACCCGCAACGCCAGCGGTTCGGTTGATCGCGTTCGCGAGTTGATCGCGTCCGGCGCGGACGTAAACCGTCGGCACGATTGCGGTAACACCCCTCTCTGGTACGCGGCGTACCACGGCCGGGAGGACACGGTCTCAGTCCTGCTTGCGGCCGGTGCGAATGTCGGTGTGTACGCATACGACGGGTCAGGCCCACTGCACTGGGCGGCCAGTCACGGCCACCTAGCAGTCGTCGTGATACTGTTGAAACATGGGGCAGACCCGAACGCCCTGCGGGACAGTGGATACTCGGTCTTGGAAGCCGCGATCAGAAACAGACACACCGAGGTCGTCCGGCGACTGGTCGAGGCCGGGGCGGCGGTGGACTGCCGTTACTTCAACCAATCCAGACCGGAGGACGCGGAGTGGTGCAGGCAGCCCGAGATCGCGGTCATACTCCGGCGTGCCCGCAGGGGTGTGGCCCACTTGACCAGGCGCTCGACCTGACTCGCCTATCAGCCTTCTGGGCTTCATCGCTCACCGGACCGGATAGGTGAAATGGGTCCGTGGTCGCGCCGAGGTCGGCACTCGCAGTGTGTGAACCGCCAGCGCCAATCCCGTGTCTGCCCTCCGGCGTCACCCCGGCATAGTGCGAGGAACCCCATGCTCCTGACCCTCTCCACGACCCACCGCCCCGCCTCGGATCTGGGCTACCTCCTGCATAAACATCCCGACCGCTTCCAGACCTTCCCCCAGAGCTACGGCGCGGCCCACGTCTTCTATCCCGAACTCGGCGACGATCGCGCTTCCGCGTGCCTCCTCCTCGAGGTCGATCCGGTCGTCCTGTCGCGCGGCAAGGGGCACGCCAACGCCCCGCTCGCGCCTTACGTCAACGACCGGCCTTACGTCGCTTCGTCGCTGATGAGCGTCGCGATCGCCGATGTCTTCGGCAGCGCGATGCAGGGCAAGTGTAAGGATCGGCCCGAACTGGTGACGACGCCGATCCCGTTGGAGGCGAGCCTCGACGTTCTCCCGGTGCGAGGGGGAGAATCCCTGTTGCGCCTGATGTTCGAGCCGCTCGGCTACGAGGTCGAGGCGCGACGGCACGTCCTCGACGAGCGATTCGCCGACTGGGGCGATAGCCCGTATTTCAGCGTGGCCGTGCGCAAGACGACGACGGTCGCCGAGTTGCTGACGCACCTCTACGTCCTCATCCCGGTGTTCGACAATCAAAAGCATTACTACGTCGGCGAGGACGAGATCGAAAAGCTCCTCGCCAAGGGTGAGGGCTGGCTGGCGAGCCACCCGCAGCGCGAGGAGATCGCCCGGCGCTACCTGCGGCGACAGGCGAGCCTGGTCCGCGAGGCGCTCGGGCGACTCGTCCCGGAGGAGGCCGAGGAGGAGCGGCCCCCCGTGCCGGAACCCGTCCTCGAGGAGACGCTCAGCCTCAACGAGCAGCGGCTCGGGGCGGTGCTGGCTGCCCTCCATGCGTCGGGCGCGAGGCGCGTGCTGGACCTCGGCTGCGGCGAGGGGAAGTTGCTCCGCGACCTGGTGCGCGACAAGCAGTTCGAGGAGATCGTCGGCGTCGATGTGGCGGTCCGGCCCCTCGAGATCGCCCGCGAGCGGATCGACCGGCTGTCCGCGACGCAGGCCCGGCGCGTCACCCTCCTGCACGGGTCGTTGATGTATCGGGACAAGCGTTTCGCGGGGTTCGACGCGGCGGCGGTCGTCGAGGTGGTCGAACACCTGGACCCGCCCCGCCTGACCGCCTTCGAGCGCTGCCTGTTCGAGTTCGCCCGGCCCGGCGTCGTCGTGCTGACGACGCCGAACCGCGAGTACAACGTCAAGTGGCCCACGCTGCCCGCAGGCAAGTTCCGGCATGGCGACCATCGTTTCGAGTGGACGCGCGCGGAGTTCGCCTCCTGGGCCGAGGGCGTTGGCTCCAAGTTTGGATATGCCGTAACGTTCCTGCCGGTCGGCCCGGTGGATGAGGTCGTCGGCCCGCCGACGCAGATGGGTGTCTTCCGCCGGGTGGATGGGGGTGCGGGATGATCCAGCTACCGAAACTGTCGCTCGTCGTCCTCATCGGCACGAGCGGCTCGGGCAAGAGTACGTTCGCCCGGAAGCACTTCCTGCCGACGGAGGTCTTTTCATCGGACACCTTCCGGGGCATGGTCAGCGACGACGAGAACGACCAGTCGGCGACCAAGGACGCCTTCGAGGTCTTGCACTTCGTCGCGGCCAAGCGCCTGGCGGCGGGCCGGATCGTCGTCGTGGACGCGACGAACGTCCAGCCCGAGGCGCGCAAGCCGCTCGTCGAGTTGGCCCGGCGATACCACGTCGTCCCCGTCGCCATCGTCCTCGACCTGCCCGAGAAGCTGTGCCAGGAGCGTAACAAGGGCCGCCCCGACCGCGCGTTCGGGCCGCACGTCATCCGCAACCAGGGGATGCAACTCCGGCGATCCTCCCGGGGGCTGAAGCGCGAAGGCTTCCGCCACATCTTCGAGTTGTCGTCGGTCGAAGCGATCGACGCGGCGACGATCGAGCGCGTCCCGCTGTGGACCGACCGGCGGCACGAACGCGGGCCGTTCGACATCGTCGGCGACGTTCACGGCTGCTGCGACGAACTCGAAGCGCTGCTCGGGGACATGGGTTACGCCGAGACGGAAGGCGCGTTCCGCCACCCCGAGGGTCGTCGGGCGGTGTTCGTCGGCGACCTCGTCGATCGCGGGCCGCGCAGCCTCGACACGCTGCGACTCGTGCGCGGCATGATGGCCGCCGGGTCAGCGCTGTGCGTCCCCGGCAATCACGACATGAAGTTGCTCAAGTGGCTGCACGGCAAGCAGGTCCAGCAGACGCACGGCCTGGATAAGACGATCGCCGAGATCGAGGCGATGCCGGGGACGGAGGAGGAGCGAAGGGCGTTCCGCGACGACCTCGCGAAATTCCTCGACGGACTCGTCAGCCACTTCGTCCTCGACGAGGGTCGGCTCGTCGTCGCGCACGCGGGCATGAAAGCGGAGTTGCAAGGTAGGGCGTCGGGGGCGGTGCGCATGTTCGCGCTCTACGGCGAGACGACGGGCGAGACCGACGAGTTCGGCCTGCCGGTACGCCTCGACTGGGCGGCGGAGTATCGCGGCTCGGCCACGGTCGTCTACGGCCACACGCCGGTCCCAGACCCCGCGTGGCTGAACCGAACCGTAAACGTGGACACGGGTTGCGTCTTCGGCGGCAGCCTGACCGCGCTTCGCTACCCCGAGATGGAGACGATCGGCGTCCCTGCGGCACAGGTCTACGCGGAGCCGATCCGCCCGCTCCGGCCCGAGTGTGCGGGCCGATCGGCGCAGCACGAACACGACGACGTCCTCGACGCCGAGGATGTGTTGGGCAAGCGTTTCATCACGACCCGGCTGCATTCGACGGTGACGATCCGCGAGGAGAACTCGTGTGCCGCGCTGGAAGTCATGAGCCGATTCGCGGTAGCGCCCCAGTGGTTGATCTACCTCCCGCCGACGATGTCGCCATGCGAAACGTCGTCTCGGCCTGGCCTGCTGGAACACCCCGCCGAGGCGTTCGCGTTCTACCGGGCGCAGGGCGTCCCGGCGGCGGTGTGCGAGGAGAAGCACATGGGTTCGCGGGCCGTCGTGATCGTGTGTAAGGACGCCGAGGCCGCACGCGAACGGTTCGGCGTGATGACGGGCGAATCGGGCATCATTTACACCCGGACAGGTCGGCGATTCTTCAACGATGTCGCCATGGAAACGGCCCTGTTGGACCGGCTGCGCGCCGCGATGACGACGGCGGGGATCTGGGAGGAGTTCGGCACCTCGTGGGCGTGCCTCGACGCGGAGTTGCTGCCGTGGTCGGCCAAGGCGCAGGAGTTGTTGCGGTCGCAATACGCCGCCGTCGGCGCTGCGGGTCGGGCTGCGTCCTCGGCGGCGGTGACGGCGCTCGAGAAGGCGTCGGCGCGGATGTCGTCCGAGGACGTGGCACAGGCTCTCGAGAAGATGCGCGGACGGGCCGACAGCCTGACGCGCTACACGGAGGCGTATCGCGCCTACTGCTGGCCGGTCGCGGGGCTGGACGACCTCGAACTCGCCCCGTTCCACCTGCTGGCGACGGAGGGAGTCGCCCATGTGGACAAGAGCCACGTCTGGCACATGGAGACGCTGGCGCGGGTCTGCGCGGCGGACCCAGGGCTGTTCCTCGCGACGCGCTACCGCAGCGTGGACCTGACCGAACCGCAGAGCGAGGCCGACGCCATCGCGTGGTGGGAGGAGATGACGCGGTCGGGGGGCGAGGGCATGGTGGTCAAGCCGCGCGACTTCATCACGCGCGGCAAGCGCGGGACGGTCCAGCCCGCCGTCAAGTGTCGCGGCCCGGAGTACCTCCGGCTGATCTACGGGCCAGAATATGCCGACCCGGACAACCTGGCACGTCTGCGCAAGCGTGGCCTCGGCGCGAAGCGGTCGCTGGCACTACGCGAGTTCGCCCTCGGCGTCGAGTCGCTCGAGCGATTCCTGCGGCGCGAGCCGTTGCGCCGCGTGCATGAGTGCGTCTTCGGCGTGCTGGCGCTGGAGAGCGAGCCGGTGGACCCGCGATTGTGACAGAGCCTTCGATGCAATGGCTAGTCACGGATGGCACAGGCGACACAGGTTTCAGAGCGCGCTGAACTGTTCGGCCAACGCAGCGGTTTCGGGGTGGCGGCCGAGGGAACACCCGGCGCGGTGTATTGCAGTTGGCCGGTGGGATTGCTACGCTGGCACATCAGAGAAAAAACGAATTCGGCGGCGGAGGCGTCGGTGATGTTCGAGTTCCGCGTGACGAAGTACGACCCAGCCTATCGTGACTCCACAGGGGTGTACGGGCGGGAAGAGTGGATTGCGATGAGCGACATCGGCCACTTTTTCGCCGGCAAGGCTCTCGCCGAGGCGGAGTACCAGCGGGTCGAGGACGCCTACGTCACTGCCGCCGTCGCGTTCCTGCGGGAGGCCGGTGTGCCATCACTGGCGGTCGCAGGGCTAGAGAACCACGCGGGCGTCCCGCTCCTGTTCGCAGAGGGTTCGTCGCTCAGTCCGGCGGAGGTCGGCGCGGTCGTCCGGCGGTTGCTACGCGGAGAGTTCTGGTGCCAGCTGGAGGGCGGTGAGGCGTTCGTCCACGTCGGCTATGACTATTACATGTATGTTGGAGTGCCCTGCCAGTGCCCCGGCGCGGTGGCGCTGGCCCGGCATCTTGGCCTGTTCGTCGAGTCGTTCCGGTCGCCGTACCGCGAGTCGAACACCTGACCGATCGATCACCTAGCGCTCCCACCCGACCTTCACGACGCGCGGCCGATCGGGCATGTTCGAGGACAACAGGAGACTCTGCCGATGGCCTCACCGATTGCCCAACCGCCGGACGCCCTGATGGCCGTTGTCGCACGGCTACTGGGGCCATCCCAAACTTCGTCCGCCGCTGTGAATCGGCCCCCTTACGAGGCCATCCCTGTGGAGATCCTGACATGATCGTGACCCCGAGCGAAGAACCCCTCGCCCAGGCGAAGCCGCCGTTCCTACGCCGCGTGCGGATTCGCGGCTACAAGAGCATCGCGTTCTGCGACGTGACGCTGGAACCGTTGACGATCCTCGTTGGCCGCAACGCTTCGGGTAAGAGCAACTTCGTCGATGCCCTGGCGTTCATTCGGGACGCGATGGCGTCAGGGGTGGCTGAGGCTCTTAAACGGCGGGGAGGTATTCGCGGGGTCATGTGCCGAACCGTCCCAAGCGAGCCGGTCGAACTCGAAGTCGAATCAATGCTGGTTGCGGGCAGGCGGGCCAAGAAAGAGTACCAGTTCCGTTACCACGTCCGTCTTCAACCTGGAGAGGGTGCGGATTTCGAGATCCCGCATGAGCAACTGACGATCACCGACATTGAGAGCGGCACCAAATCCGGGTATCACACGGAGGGGGATCGCGCGATCTTGTTCGGTCCCGGTGAAGACAATTCTGGATCGCCCTACAACCCCGCCCCTAACCTGTTTCTCGCCCGTGATGTCCGTGACCCCGACTGGGATTTTGCCACCGCTCTCCGCTACATGGGATTCTACAACTTCCAGCCTGAGCAGATCCGCAAGCTACGTCAACCGAGCGGCGAGTGGTTGCTGGAACGTGACGGGAGCAACATCGCGAGCGCCATCTCTTCCATCCAGTCGCATGACCTGGACGCGCTGGAGAGGGTCCGGCGGTACTTCAAGGCAATCACGTCGTCGGTCGAGTTGGCCGATGTTGTGCGGTACGGAGAGTACGAAACCGTGCAGTTCCGCGTCCAGCACCCCGTCTCGGTACCGTCGATCACATTCGACGCCGTCAACATGTCAGATGGCACGCTTCGGGCGCTCGCGGCGCTGGTGGCTGCCTTCCAGCACGTCGGAAAATTCGGCCACGCGGCGCTCGTCGCCATCGAGGAACCCGAGACGGCCCTTCACCCGGCGGCAATGCGGGCGCTGGTCGCGGCTCTGGACGAGGCGACCCTGCGGACGCAGATATTGTTGACGACCCACTCCCCGGACCTCCTCGACGCCGCCGAGATAAAGCCCGAGAACGTCCGCGTCGTCCAGATGATCGACGGCAAGACAGTCATCGGCCCGGTCGATGAGGCGGGGGTCGAGATCGTGGCACGCCAACTCAACTCGCTTGGCGGGCTAGAGCGCGAGAACCAACTGGAGGCCGATCTGGACGATCAGGACCGACAGCAAGAACTGGCAGGACGGCGACAGGAGGATCGCCTGTGACCTTCTACCTCGTTCCGATTGTCGAAGGGCAGACGGAAGTCGGCTGCGTCGAGCGGCTGCTCCAGCGCGTCTGGACAGAACTGCTCGCCGCACCCGTCCGGCTGCAAGTGTTGCCCGCGTCGCGCGGCAAACGGGATACCCTGATCAACCCCGACCATCCCGACTTCGCGGCAAAGGTCGAGGAGGCGTATGCGAAGTTGGCCCGGCGGCTGCGGCACGATTCGTCCGGCCAGGGGATGCTGCTCCTGCTCCTCGACGCCGAGAAGGACTGCCCTGCCGAACTCGCCCCCCGGCTCCTGGGAGCCGCGACTCGGCTCCGCTCGGACGCCTCGATTTCCTGCGTGATGCCGAAGCGTATGCTGGAGAACTGGATCGTCGCCGGTGCCTCTACCCTGGCCGGGGTGAACGATCTGCCCATTCCGCTGCCGGCGCGGGACCATTTCGAGGACCGCAGTGGGGCCGCGTGGCTGGAGGCCCAACTCCGCAGCAAGAGTAAGGCGCGGAAGTACAAGAAACCGGACGACGCCGAGGCGTTCGTCCGCGCGATGGCCCTTCAGGAGTGCCGCGACAACGCTCCCTCCTTCGACAAGCTCTGCCGGGAACTCGAAGCCCGGCTGCCACGACCGCCAGAACCGACCGATGAACCAGCCCCGCCGACGGCAGAGGGGGAATCCTCATCGTGAGCGACAGTTGAACCGATAACGGAGGGGATCTGGTCCTCCCCATTCGGCTTTTCCGTGGTCCTCTTTGCTCCGTGACCGACCGACGCGCCCACCTGACCTTCACAACGCGCGGCCGATCGGGCATGATTGAGGACAACAGGAGACCATGCCGATGTCCTCACCGATTGCCCAACCGCTGGACGCCCTGATGGCCGTCGTCGCACGGCACTGGGGCTATCACGAACTCCGCCCCCTCCAGGACCAGGCCATGCAGGCCACGCTGGACGGCCGCGACTCGCTCGTCGTCCTGCCGACCGGCGGCGGTAAGTCGCTCTGCTACCAGGCCCCCGCCGTCGTCCTGGGCGGGACGACCATCGTCGTCTCGCCCCTCATCGCGCTGATGAAGGACCAGGTGGACGGCCTGCGCGCCTGCGGCGTAGCCGCCGCGCAGCTCGACAGCTCGCTGACGGCCAACAACCGGGCCACGACCGAGGCGGAGGTCCGCGCGGGGCGATTCCACATGCTCTTCGTCTCGCCGGAGCGCCTCCTCCAGAACGACTTGCCGCGACTGTTGGCGAACGTCCCGGTGCCCGCCATCGCCATCGACGAGGCCCACTGCATCAGCCACTGGGGGCACGACTTCCGGCCCGAGTATCGCATGATGAGCCGGTTGCGCGAGTTCTTCCCCCAGGTCAGCGTCCACGCCTACACGGCGACGGCGACCGAGCAGGTCCGCCGCGACATCGTCACCCAACTCGCCCTGCGAGACCCGGCGGTCCTCGTCGGCAACTTCGATCGGCCCAACCTGACGTACCGCATCTGGCCGCGCAACGACACGCTGAAGCAGGTCTGCGAGGTCATCGACCGGCACACCGGCGAGGCCGGGATCGTCTACTGCATGCGCCGCAAGGACGTGGACGAACTCGCCGCCAGCCTCCGCGAGCGCGGCGTCAACGCCCGGCCCTACCACGCGGGCCTCACCAACGAGTTACGCCAGGCGACGCAGGAAGAGTTCGCCTCCGAGCGCTGCGACATCGTCGTCGCCACCATCGCCTTCGGCATGGGCATCGACCGCTCCAACGTGCGTTTCGTCATCCACATCGCCTTGCCGAAGTCGCTGGAACACTACCAGCAGGAGACGGGCCGGGCGGGCCGGGACGGCCTCGAGGCCGAGTGCGTCCTCCTCTACTCCGGCGGCGACGTGGTCAGCATGAGGGCGATGATTACGAAGTCCGCCAGCGAGGCCGAGGACCGATCGTTCCTACCGAGCGTGCTGGGGCACCTCGACGACATCGACCGCTACGCACGCGGGGCGGTGTGCCGACACAAGGCGCTCGTCGGGTACTTCGGCCAGGACTACCCCGAGGCGTCGTGCAAGGCGTGCGACCTGTGTTTGGGCGACACCGAGGACGTGCCGAACGCCGTCGTCGTGGCGCAGAAGATCCTCTCCTGCGTCGCGCGCGTGAAGGGGAGCTTCGGCGTCGTCCACGTCCTGGGCATCCTGCGCGGCAAGAACGTCGATACCATCCGCAAGCGCGGGCACGACCAACTCACGGTGTTCGGCCTACTGAAGGACGCGACCGACAACGACGTGCGCGACTGGATCTATCAGATCATCGGGCAAGGGGCGCTCGTCCAGACGACCGACGAGTTCCCGAAACTCGTCCTCAACGACGCCTCCTGGGAGGTCATGCGCGGCAAGCGGACGATCCGCCTCGTCCAGTTGGCCCGACGCGGCAAGGGCGATCGGCCCCAGAAGTCGGAGGCTGCCATCGTCTCCTGGGAAGGGGTCGATGAGGGACTGTTCGAGGTGCTACGGCAGTTGCGGAAGAAGGTCGCCGCCGAGCGCCAGGTGCCTTCTTACGTCATCTTCAGCGACACGACGTTGCGCGAGCTGGCCCGCCTTCGGCCCTCGACCCTCGCCGGGATGCGCGCCATCTACGGCATCGGCGAGGCCAAGCTCCGCGACCTGGGCCAGGCGTTCCTCGACGTGATCGCGGCCCACTGCAACGAGTTCGGGCTGAAGGCCGACATCGAGCCGCCGAAGCCGGTCGGCCCGACGCTGTTCGAGCAGCAGGCCACGACGGCCCCGCTGACCTCGCGCCAACTGGAGTTGTTCGCCCTCTTCCGCCAGGGGTTGAGCCTGGAGGAGGTGTCGCGCCGCTCGGGCCTCGCCCGCAGCACGCTCGGCGACTACCTCGCCGCCTACGTCCGCCACGAACGCCCCGACAGCATCGCGGCGTGGGTCGATCAGCCGACGTATGGCCGCGTCCTCGCCGCCGCGATGCAGACGGGAGGCACCCGCCTCAAGCCGATCTTCCTGGCGCTGGGCGAGGCGGTCGATTACGAGACGATCCGGCTCGTCGTGGCGCACGCGGCGGGGCAGGCTGGTGAACGATGATTCGCCGCACCTGCTCGCCTTCCATTTGGATCTGGGCATTGGTCGAAATATCTGAATCAGAGTTTATCCGCAGATTACGCAGATTACGCAGATTAATTGCAAAGACATTGACAGATTCATTATTGCATCTAATCTGTGTAATCTGCGTAATCTGCGGATAAACTATTTGTTCGCAGTCGCTGGCTAAATCGAAGGATATTGATCGTCATCGTTCCAGTTGCTGATAGAGCGACAGATGACGGTAGTAGACCTCGAGCATCAACAGCCGTAGCGCCGTGGCGTAGAGTCTGCCGCCGGGCTTCTCCCGGTAGTCGATCGGCTTCCAACTCCCCGCCAGCGCCCCTTGGGTGTTCTGGCTCGAGACCAGCATGTCTCTCATCTTGCCGTTCCATGCTTTCCAGTGCTTGCCCTGCGTGTGGTACATCACTTGGGTGGCGTGATACCAATAGTAGGACGTGTCGTCGGCCTTCGGCAGGTTCGCCAGCAAGTAGTCGGTCCCGGCCCGCATGCGCGGGTCGTCCCGTCGAGCGCCAAGATACTGCAACGAGAGCAGCCCTTGGGCGGTCATCGCCGGGGACGGGTTCTTCGATTGGTAGCCGAACCGTCCGTTCGCCTCCACGGAGGCGAGCCACTTCTTGATGCCGTCGAACACCTTCGGCGGGACCGTCAGCCCGGCCATCTCGCCGCTCTTGAGGGCCATCATCTGCCAGCCGACAACCGATGTGTCTGCGGGCTGATTGGGCTGATAGCGCCAGCCGCCAGAGGGCGCGTGTTGTGCCTTGATGATAAAGTCGAGCGCCTTCTGGGCCGGCTCGCGGAGTTTCGCATCCTTGGTCATGCCGTAGGCCTCGCACAGGGCGATCGACGCCATGCCGTGGCCGTACATCGGGCGGGCGTCCTCCGGGGCGAGCCAGGTTCCGTTCGCCCGCTGATTCGTCACGAGCCAGTCCAGCGCGCGGGCGACGGCCTGCCGATGTTTGCCGGTCTTGTGCGTGTGCCCGGCACCGAGGAAGGGGAGCAAGGCCAGGCCCGTACCCGCCGGGTCGGCCGTCACCGAGCCGACATCGGCGCAACGGGGGTGCTTGCAGTTGGCGTGGAAGTTCTGGAGACTCCAACTGCCGCCGGGGTTCTGATGGGCCGCGAGCCAGTCGAGGCCGCGTTCGACCGCCGCCTCGGACTCCTTGGTCCCGCCGTTGGCCTCGACGGAGCGCTCGCGGACTTCTTTGTCACGCAGGATGAACGGAGCCTGGGGGATGACCTTCTCTTCGATCGGAATCGCGAGGTCCATCCGGGCGGGGGATCGCGGCAAGAGCTTGGCGATAGGGCCGAGACTAGGTGTCGCGTCGAGCGGGCGGGGGCCGACTTTCGCCACGACGGTCGGCCTCGAGGGGAGACGCGGGCCGATCGGCTCGTCCCCCGTCCGACCGGGAAGCGAAGGCGTCGGAGTGAGCCGGGGCAGCGTGACGCGAACGTCCGCCGGGGCCACCCCCGTCGGCGGCGACGTGGCTTCGACCTTCGGGGTAGGTTCGTCGGGAGTCGCCAGCGCGAGCGGGCCGGGCTGCCGTCGTCCCTTTAGTGCGGGCATCGCCTGGTCCGAGTCGCGAACGCGCGGCTGATCGGGCACTTCGGGCCGGATGTTGGCGGGGCGGGGGCGCTTCAGTTCGGGGAGGCGGAGCGGCTCCGGCCCGCCCGGCACAGGGGGGACCGGCTCCCGGCGCGGCTGCGTCACGAGACGGTCCTCGATCGGCTTCTCTCTCGGCGCGGCCTCCGCTGGGGGTAACTCCGGGGTGGCGAGGTCGATCTCGGCTGGCTTCAGGGCGAACGCGATTCGGCGCGAGAGTTCGGGGGCGGTCATGGCGACTTCCGGCTGTCGGGTCGGCACGAACAACACCCGTTCCGGCGGGAGGTTGCGGACGGCGTTCATCGGCAGCGTCGGCATGAGCGGGTCCGCGCCATCCGTCACATCCGCAGGAGCGGGCACCTGGCGAACGAGTTGAGGGGCGACCCCCGTGTCCACGAGCGGGTCGGCGACCTTCTCGTAGGCAGGCCGCGCAGCCAGGGGGGCGTCGAAGAGTTGCGCCGACTGTTCGACCCGGATGGTCTCGGCGTGTTTGACGACGGCGCGAGCCAGGGGCACGGCCCCGAGGGACAAGAAGAGCAGGCAGTGGGCGAGCAGGCTACAGGCGAAGAACCGCGCCGCCGAGGCTTGCGCGACCACCCAACCCCGCCCGCCCCATGTGACCAGGAACACGACCGCGATACCCAGCACGAGCAACGCCGCCTGCCACCAGAAGGCCGACGCCGCCTGCAACCGACTGGTGTCCCACGCCGTGATCGTGTGGGCCTGCCCCCTGGTGTCCGTGACGACCCGCTCGACTTGCACGGGCATGACCCACACCGCCAAGCCGATCAGCAAGATCGATCCGAGCGCGGCTGGCGCATGCCAGGAGCCGAGAAATCGCCACAGTGTGGCGAGTGTACCCGGACGGTTCGTGGACATGGTCGATGCTCCTTAACAGAAAGCAGTTAGCCACAGAGGACACAGAGGACACAGAGGACACAGAGAAGACTAAAGACGAGGGGAAATGACCCAGGAGTTCCTCTTCTTGCCTTAGCTGCTTTCCTTCTCCTGTATTGTCTTCTCCGTGTCCTCTGTGTCCTCTGTGGCTAACTGCTTTTCATTTTTCCTGGATCGCCGCGACTCGGTAGTTGTCGATCTTCGCCTTGTTGCACATCCCCATGACGCGGACGCCGTACTTCCAGGCGGCCCGGCCGTCGCCCCGGATCAGGACCGCGCGCTGCGGGTTGGTCCGGCGCGATTGCTCGAGCAGTGCGGCGAGCGCCTCTTCGCTGTACGACTGCTGGGCGACGAGGTAGGTTCCTTCCGGCGTGATGTTGACGACGAGGTCTTGTGTCATGGCCAGGGGTTGGGCCTCGACCACCTCGGGCAGCGCCACCTTCAGATCCCGCTCCTCTTGCTCGAAGCGACTCGCCATGAGGAAGAAGATCAGAAGCAAGAAGATGATGTCGATCATCGGCATCATGTTCGGCACACCAAGCTCGACTTCGGTCTGGGGCAGTCGCATTCGATGCTCCTTCTATTCAACCACGAATGACACGAATGAACACGGGAATATCTACGAATACGCTCTCATCCCTTCACCACCAGCCGATACCGCCGGTCGGCCTCGGCCCAGTCGATGAACTTCATGAACTTCTCGACGTAGTCGCCCTTCTTATTCTGGTAATCGACGTAGAAGGCGTGTTCGTAGGTGTCGATCACCACCAAAGGAACCGCCAGCCAGAGCGGCCCCTGGGCGTGTTCGTCGCTGACCACGTTGTACAGCCTGCCGTTGACCGGGTGGGCGACTAGCATGGCCCAGCCGCCAGCGGCCTTGGCGCTGGCGACGAAGTCGGCCGCCCACTTGTCAACCGAGCCGAACCGCTTATCGACGGCCTTCTTGACAGCTTCCGGCTGGTCGGTCGCCTTCAGGGCCAGTCCGTCGAAGTACAGTTCGTGCAGGATGACGCTGTTGCCTCGGCTCGACTGGATCTGTTTCATCCGATCGAACGCGGAAGCGTCGATGGCTTTGCCCTTGGTGAAGCTCTCCTCGAACTTCTCTTCGATGCCAGTGAACGCCTTTAGCGCCCCGCCGTAATGGGCGGTGTGGTGCGGGGCAATCTGCGCCGCGCTGAGGAAGCCGGGGACCGACTTGTGGCGCAACGGCTTTGGCTTGCCGGTGATCAGACCGCTGTCGGCATAGGGCGACTTGTCGGCTTCATCAGCCTCGGCCAGCCCCGGCACCAGCAGCGCGCCGGCAGTGGCACCCGAGGAAGTGAAGAGAAAGTTGCGGCGGTCCATCGTGCGTCTCCGAAAGATCAGGGTTTGGGTTTGTAGACGCGAAGCTCCGGGGCCGCATCGCCGACACGGGGCAGGACGACGAACAGCCTGTCGCTCTCCGCGTCGAACAGACAGGTGCGGGTCGACTTGGCGGTGGGGATCGACTCGACCAGAGTGAACTTCCCCGCCCTCTCTTCGAGGACCGCGAGGACGCCCGCGCCACAGGAGGCATACAGTCGCCCCCGCTTGGCGTCGTAGAACAGGTCGTCGATGTCGCCGGGAATTGCCACCCCGGCCAGTTCCTTGCCCGTGGCCGCGTCCAGCACGACGACCATCGGTTTCTTGCGGCACCCGACGAACACCCGCTGCCCCTTCGTGTCCAGGGCGAGCGGGTAGTTGCCATCGGCCAGCGTGAGCGGATATTTGGCGACCACCTCATGCTTTTCGAGATCGATGACGGCGACGGTGGCAGGCTTCAGGCAGTTGACGTACAGCCGCTTCTTCGATGAGTCGATCTGAAATGCTTCGGGTGCGCCGGGGAGCTTGATCGTGGCCTTCACTTTGTAGGTCTTGGCGTCAAATGCGGTGATCGCGTTCTCGCCGTGGCCCACATACACCAACCCCTTCGCGGCATAGTATCGCACGTTGTCGGCGTCGGGCAGCCTGAGTGTGTGCAGCCTCCCGAACGTCGTCCCGTCGAACACGTTGCACACGCCGTCCGTGCCGTTGCCCTGGTAGATGCGATCGAGAGTCGGAGCGAACGCCACCCCCTGGGCCTTCTTCTGGCCGACGATCTGTTTCACCAATTTGCTGGCTTTCAGGTCCACCACATCGAGGGAGTCGTTCGACAGGTTGGCGACGAACAGCCGCCCGCCCTTCGCGTCGAGGGCGAGGTGGTCGAACCGGCCCGGCTTGCCCTCCAACGGTATCGTCTGCACCAGTTTCAGGGTTTTCGGCTCTTCCGCAAAGGCAGGCGTAATGGTCATCGTAACCACAACGAGGGAAGCGATTCTCATGGTTGAAATCCTCGGGACCGGGTGCTGCTACTCGTCCACCGGAAGGAGCGCCACTCGCCTGGGAGCCTTGCCGACCTGGGCCTTGCCCAGCGATAGGACACGCCCTTGGTTAGTGTCTTTACCCTCTCTTCATTCTGTGTCTTTCTCCGTGTTCTCCGTGCCTCTGTGGTTAGCTGCTTTTCGGCCTGTTGTCTAGATTAGCCGCAGATGAACACAGATAAATGCGAATTATTACCGATTCATCATCCTCTTCCATCTGCGGCTAATAATTGATTCGATTCCATGCGTGCGAAGCACGGCATCGCCTCCATGAGGTGTTCGTCGATGCGGCGCAGCAGCGTCTCGCTCCGGCTGTTGAAGACGGCGGCGAAGAGGACCGACGGGATGGCGACGATCAGGCCCGCGACGGTGGTCTCCAGCTTCAGGTAGATGCCCTCGGCCAGCAGCTCGGCCTTGCCGGGGCCGACCTCGCTCGCGGTGCGGAAGACCAGGATCATGCCGACCGCCGTCCCGAGCAGGCCGACCAGCGGGCCGACGCTGGACAGGACGGTCAGGGGGCGGACCCGGCTCCGCATGATGCCCAGCTCGCGGGCGGCGGCGTCCTCCATCGCCTTCTCGACCTCGGGGACGGGTCGACCCGCGCGGAGGAGGCCCGCCTTGAGGACGTTGGCGATGGCCGACGGGTAGCGGTCGGCCAGCGCGCGGAACGGTTGCGGGTCGTCCTCCTTGCGGCGGACCAACTCCTGGAGTTCGCGGACGAATCCCGCCGGGACGAGCTTGCCGGCACGGAGGTTCACCGCCCGCTCGAGGATGACGGACAGCGCCACCAGGGAGAAGAACCCCAGGACGGAGAGGAAGGCGATATTCAGCGGTCCGCCGGCCACGATCAACTCGAGGAGCGTCTCGGGAGCCTTCTTCGTCGGCGCGTCGGCCTTGGCTGGCGAGGCCGACTTCGCCTGATCCGTGACTTTGCCTGCCTCCTGCGCAGGGGCCGAGAGTAAGTCCACAGACAGCAGCAGGAGGA
>JANXSH010000203.1 GCA_025356615.1 Planctomycetia bacterium
TGGTGTTGGTCTCTGGTCGTCCGATCAGCTTCCAGATGGACCTCTACACGCCGCTCTATGTGCAGCGCCCGACCGTCGTTCCCGAACTCTTCCAGGGTCTCCGTCCCGTCGCCTACAGCGGGAGCCTGGGCATCGAAGCCGAGAAACTGGCACTGCTCGGTAGAATGGGCGAGCTGTCTGAGAAGCAAAGCAGGATGAGCAAGGACATGCCCATGGACTCTCTCCGCCGAAACGAGTCGGCAGGGCGCGGCCTCGCCAATGGCAAACCCAGCGACGGCAAATACGCCGCTGATTCGAATCGAGCCTTGCAGGAGCAGTTGGACCTCGGTCGCACGGTCTCCTCCGCAGCAACTGCTGCGAAGCTCGGCGACTTCTTCCAGTACGCGATCGATCGTCCCGTCAGCCTCCCGCGCCAGAAGTCGGCCCTGCTGCCGATCATCGGCAAGGACGTGGAGGCGAGTCGCGTCTCGATCTACAACGAGGCCGTCCAGGCGAAGTTCCCGCTCCTCGGCCTTCGCTTCAAGAACACCTCGGGGATGCACCTCATGCAAGGCCCCGTCACGGTGTTCGAGGGCAGCGCCTACGCCGGGGACGCCCGCGTCATGGACTTGCAGCCCAACGAGGAGCGCCTCGTCAGCTACGCGATGGACCTCGGCACCGAAGTCAATGCGGTGCTCTCCACCGAGAACGGTCGGATCCTGACGGTCAAAGCCGTAGCAGGAGTCATCGAGACGAAGGTGAAGAATCGCCAGGTGAAGACCTACACGATCAAGAACCGCAACGACGCCGAGCGCACCTTGCTCGTCGAACACCCGGTGAACAACGCCTTCACCCTCGTCGGCGAGAAGCCGAAGGAGACCGCGAGCGACGTGCATCGCTTCGAAGTCAAGGTGCCTGCCGCCGCCACGAAGGTGCTGACCGTCGCGCAAGAGCGCGAGGACCAAGTCACCTACTCCGTCACGACCAGCAACGATGAGCAGATCCGCTGGCTCATCTCGCAGCCTTTAGCGAGTCAGAAGGTCAAGGCCGGCCTCCAGAAGGCGATCGAGCTGCGCTGGGCGAAGTCGAAGACGACGACGGAACTCGGCGAAGTGCGCCGTCAACTCGCCTCGACCCTCGAGGACCAGGCGCGCATGCGAGCGAATATCAAGGAACTGCCGACCAACTCGGATATCCACAAGCGGCTCCTGAAGAAGTTCGACGAGCAGGAGACGCAGATCGAGAAGTACAGGGCCGACATCAAGAAGGCCGAGGGCGTCGAACATTCGCAGGACGTGGCCTTCCGCGCCTACCTCGCCGCCTTCTCGGCTGAATAGAAGAGAAGTTAACCACAGAGGCACAGAGGGCACAGAGAGAGAACACAGAATGAAGAGAGAGTAAAGACAGGGCGTTGACACGCCCCGCTCGTCACCTTGTACTCGATTCATTCTGCTTTTCTCTCTGTGACTCTGTGGTTACTTTTTCTTCCTCTCCAAGGGTACGAGGAAGATCCGATCGCCTTTGTCGAGATCATTTACCCTGCCTCCACCATCGAGGCCATCACGGCCTACGCTCCAGAGGATGCCCTGGCCAGCGGGTATCGTTCGCTTCCTTTCGACGGAATTGCCTTCCGAATCCCTTTCTCGCAGCCCTTCCACACTATCTTCCCCGGACGACAGCCGATAGCGGAACGGCTTGCCGTCATAGGGGTCGAGTGGAATCGCGTCGATCGACGCGGGAACGAGCTGCCGTAGATCCGTCGCGGGCTTGCCGGTCGTCGCCTGGTGGTGGCGTAGAGCCACCCGGAGGCGCGCCGCTTCGAGGGTGGTCCGATGGTAACGAAGATTCTCGTCGGACTTGGAGATCGTCGAGAAGTTGCTCGGCAGAAGGCTCGCTTCGGGTGATTCCAGCGGGGTCGAGGAAAAGAACTGGCGACGCAGCAACCGTTCCTGTCGTTCACGCTCCCAGGGGAGCTGCCAGACGGCCGCGACGATGGGCACTTCGGAAAGCTGGTTACTGGGCATATCTACGCCCACTAACCGACTTTGCAGCCACGACGGCGGGTTGTCCAGCGAGTTGAGCGCGATCAGATACTCGGCGAAGTCGTGTTCACGATCAGACCCCTCCAGAGCGCTGCGGTTTCGCCCTAGCGTGACGCCGACCCGGCGAAGCAAGTCCGGCCTACCGGACAAGGCAACTAGCCAGTGGTCGAGTGCCGTGATCGTCTTGCCTTCGACGGAACGCGCGAGGTTGGCACTTACTCGGGGAGACGCATTTTCGAGGGTACGCGCCAGGGCGAGCGTTATTTCTAGGTGCTCGACGAAAACTTCGGGGTCGCCTTTGTGTTGCATTTGCAACCCGCGTGCGAGCAGTAAGTCTACTGCCAGAGATGTCGGCCCCAGGTGGGCGAAATTATGGGTGACATCGATCCGGCGTGGGTCGTCGATGACGCCTACGGGCAGCGACGGAAGTCGGTCCAGTTGCTTCCATATCTCGTCGGCAAAGATGCGATCGAGCCAGCCAGCCAGCTCGATCTGCTGCATCGGGCGATTCGGCCAGCCCTGGTAGTTGACGTTTGATGCCAGCGCCCGGAAACTGAGATTGTCCGGGGCCGGGGAGTCTGGATTCGGGCGCACTGGTTGGGTGGGTTTCTCTTGATCCCTCTCCCTGTTCCGAGCGTCGATGGTGAACAGAGTCGATCGAATGAGTTGCCCTGCCTCGTTCTTCTCGATCGGGGGCAGCCGAGCGATCATGCTCGCCAACTCGGGCGGCTCCGGTGTGTCGGGGATGGCAGCAACGCGATACCATTGGCCCAGGCTGAGTAGCGACCCACAGCCGACGACGAGACCCACGAGCGCGAGTACGACCCTGCGAGTGAGCAGCCGTTCTGCCGCCCAGGGTCGCATCAGCAGCCAGGCGGTAACGAGCAGGATCATCGGGACGAGGAACACCTGCCAGCTGGGCACGCCTCCCACGATCAGGCCCGGCAGCCAGACGCCCATCGCAGCCAAGGCGAGAGCCAGGCCCGCCGTAACGGCGATGAAAGCCTTACGGAGGACGAGTCCGCACAGCATCCCGACGGCGAATCCGGTCAATGCCGGTGCGAAGAGGAGAACACCGACGGGGATCGTGTAGCCGACGAGATAGGAAGAGAACAATCTCGAGGAGACAGGGGCATTGCGACCCCATTCATACGATTTCGTTCCCAGATCAACGAATACCCGGCTCAGCAAGGGACTGAGAACCACGATCAGGAGGAACAACAGGCGGATGAGCTGAAGGCTCATCTTCACGCCCCAGATCGAGCCGAGGGGATAGCGCTGGTCGCCGAGGAACCGCTTGGGTCCGGCCTGTTCGTCGAAGAAACACGACACGCCGCACGCCGTCCCCAAAGCGAGAGTGACGAGGGGCCAGAGGACGAGAGGCTGAATGAGGACGAGGAGACCCAGCGCGAGGCTGATCGGGAGCAACCACAGCGTCATGCCGCGCATCTGGCGAGCGGCCAGCCAAAGGATCGCCCTGGCCTGGCGACGGAATTCGCCCAGGAAGAGGGGCTTGGCCGACACTTCCGACGCGCGACGGCGGTCCACCCGGCTGTACACTCTGGCGGAGAGCGCGAACGGGACGAGCAGGACTCCCAGTGCGAACAGAAAGAATAAGGCGACCAGGCCCAACCCTACCCGCAACGGGCCGAAGAGCAGGTGCGACAGGGAGACAAGGACGAAGCCGATGGCCGAGATCACTTGGTTGAAGGCGAATTGGCCCGCGAAGGCCAGACCGATCGCCCCGAGGACCGTCTTCGCATACGCCGAGAGGTACAACCCCCAGCCGAGGCCGATGATCCCGCTGGCGCAGAGGAGGAGTGACCCGAAAACCCATTGGGGCCGCTCGACGAGCGCGGCTGCGGCGACGAGGACGCCAACCAGAATCGTGTAGGCACCGACGAGGACCAGCCCCGCGACGCACTTGCCGACCCACAGTCGGCGGCGACCACCAGGCAGGGCATCGAGGAACGACTCGGTCCCAGACTCGCGCTCGCCGGCGAGCAGCATCGCGCCGCAGACCATGCCATAAACCCAGGTCAGGATGACTCCGATGAACGCGATCGGCTCCCGACTCTCCGTAAACGCGAATTCATCCGCAAAAATAGTGGGCACGCCAATGAGGACACCTGCGGCGAGGATCGACAGGACGAGCCAGATGGATCGTTGCTCGCGGTACTCCTTCCAGACCACGACGGAGATCATAGCCGACCTCCTTCGCCCGCCAGCACGGCGGGTTCCTGGGCCGAGAGTGGCTTCGGGCTGGCCTTGGCCCCGCGATGGAATCGCGCGAGCAGCGCGGTGTACATCTCTTCGAGATTCAGCGACGATTCGTTGACCCCGAGGACTCCGGGGCGGTGGTGCAGGTCGGCCAGCGCGACCCGGTCGGGGTCGAGGATGGTCGCTTGCCATTCCCTCCCTTCGGACTGCACCTCGAGGACCGTGCCAAGCCCCTCCGGTGCGGGCGGCACGCCGTCGTGGCGTAAGCGCAATGCCTCGAAGTTAAGCGGGAGTGAAAAAGCCGCAGGTGGTTGATAGGAATAGGGTTACTACGACCTACCTCACAACCACCGTGCGACCATGACTCATTCT
>JANXSH010000177.1 GCA_025356615.1 Planctomycetia bacterium
CATCGAACTGCGCGGCCAGGCCGAGGCCGAGGGCGACCGCATCCGCAACGAGACGCAGCGCCTCGACCCGTCGTTCTACTCCATGCTGCGCAAGCTCGACGACTACCAGCGCATCCTGGGGGATGGCAAATCGACGCTGCTGCTGTCCACGCACCGAGAGTTGTTCGACCTGCTCTACGCGCCTCCCTCGGCGGTGGGGAGACCGAAGGAGAAGGGTGACAAGAAGTGATTCGATCCCCCTCAGAACAGGGGGTATGTGAGGAGGGCGAGGCACCTGCCGAGTGGTCCATTTCACAAGTAACTGTAGGGTAATGGCGCTGCCCCGACGCCCGGCCCTAAAGGACCGGGCTAAGAACCAAAGCCCCGTGAACGGGGCTGGGGGACGCGGGAGACTCGAGTGGCACGCTAGGAAACCCGTCTCCAGCCCCGTTTACGGGGCTTTGGTTCTTAGCCCGGTCCTTTAGGGCCGGGCGTCAGCGACGGGGGCACGCGGTCCTTTCCTCATGATCGTAACCCTACAGGTAATTGTGAAATGGACCACCAAGCCAGCAGGCACGACAGCGGCGGGGCGCTGCATGCGTATCGGCTGTCTCTCCCGGCGAAATAACCTCTGAAACCCTGAGCCTCCCGCGGCGGTACTTCGGGGCAGAGTGTTCGTTCCCCTGGTTCGTCCCGCGCAGGAGGCCCGCGCCATGTCTCTCCTCGTTCGCGCCGCGCTCGTATGCCTCGTGTTCGCCCCCACCGGCTTCGCGGCACCGGAGGTCGTCCGATTGCGGACGCAGAAGGTCGGCGATACGGCGTACTTCCTCGTCGCGATCACCCCGCCGAAAGACCTGGCGATCCCAAAGCCTCCGAGTGTCGTCCCTGTCGAGATCGATCACGTCGAGGACTTCTACTTCACCGCGCCCAACGAAGGCGATCGACGAGCCGTGGTCCAGGTGCCTCGCCTGGTGCCGCTCGACGGGAAGACGACGAAGGTCCACTTCGCGGGGCTGATCGGCGGGGAGCTGGTGTTCCTCGGCCAGCGTGTCGGCGACAAGGCGAACGCATCGTGCCGACTGTCCTACCCGGTCGAGGCGGCTCCGGCGAAGGGTCTTGCCGCTCTACCCGGTGATCGGGTCGAGAGGTATGTCGAACTGGCGCTCGCCTGGAAGGACGCCACGCCTGTGGTCCTTCCCCTCGTGCAACGGGAGGCGCTGAAGTATCCCGAGAGGAACGACCTCCAGGGTCGCCACGCCTGGGCGCAAGCGATGTGGTTCGCCCGGCTGGAGATGCGTGCCCCTCGAGCAGGACAGTTCAGCGTTTCCCGCCTCCTGACCGGCTACAAGTACGATGTCTGGGCCGCCCCCCTGACGCGGGCCACCTCCACGATCCGGCTACCGGCTTTGGCCGGGCAATCGTCGGCTGCGCGGCCGGACCTCTTCTCGCTGGTCACGGGTGCGGCCCACCTCGACGAGGCGGTGATGCTACAGCGGCTCCAAGAACCGAAGGGCTTCGAGGCCGTCCCGCGCACGGTCGCCGTGGGCACACTCCCGAAAGTTACGCTGGCCGAACACGACTGGAAGAAGATGATGGACGGCAAGAAGCCATCGTCCGAGCCGCTGGCGAAGCTGGTGCCGCACGACTGCTACTACCTGACGACGACCTCGCTGGCGTCGTTCGCGTCGGCGTGGGATGTCCTCGACGCCTGGGGCGGCAGCGTCCTCCGTCCGCCGCAGGTGTCCGACCGCGACCACGGTTTACGGACGCGCTACGAGCGCCAGTTGTGCCTGCCGACCGCCGGGTTGCGCGAACTCCTCGGCGACAAGGGGTTCACGGCTGCGGCGCTGGTCGGCTCCGACCTCTACTGGGCCGAAGGCTCCGACGTGACGGTCCTCTTCGAGCCGTCCGACAAGGAGCAACTGCTGAAAGCGTTGACCACACTCGTCGAGCGGACGACGAAGTCATTCGGCGACGATTTGGAGGAAACACGCCAAACCTATCGCGGCGTGGCGATCAAGGGCTGGCGCACGCTGCGGCGCGAGATCAGCACCTACCGCGCCGAAGTCGGCGGGGCCGTCGTCTGCTCCAATTCGCCCGTCGCGATCCGCCGGATCATCGACGTCCACGCGGGCAAGGGGCCGGCGCTGGGCGACTCGCTCGACTTCCGCTACATGCGCACGGTGTTCGCGCGCGACGCCAAGAAGGAGGACGGCTTCGTCTTCCTGTCCGACGCCTTCATCCGCCGTCTGGTCAACGCCCCGACGCGCATCAAGGCGATGCGCCGCCAGCAAGCCCGCGCGACGCTTGCCCTGGTGAGCAACGCTGCCCTGTTCGCCGGCTACGAGACGGGCACGCCCGCCGCCGACACGGCGGCGCTCTTGCGAGACAGCGGCCTGGAGGAGTCGTCGCTGACCGTCCCCGACGGCAAGCCGGTCGCGTGGGACGGGGCACGGAAGCGGGCGGTGTCCGAGGTGTACGGTACGCTGGAACACGGGACGCCTTTGGTCGAACTGTCGATCGACAAGGTGACGAAGGCGGAAGAGGAGGCGTATGGGGCGTTCCAGCAGGATTACCTTCGCCTATGGGGGAGGTTTTTCGACCCGGTGGGGATCCGCTTCGGCCTCGAGCCGGGGAAGACGAAGGTCGAGATATTCATCTTGCCGCTCATCAACTCGCAGGAGTATGCGGCGCTGCGGGACTTGACCGGGAGCGGGCTGTTGAAGTACGATCCCCGGTCCGTCGCGCCGGGGACTGTCTTCCAACTCCTGATGCACATCGAGACGAGAGGTTCAGACGGCCTGGGGAACTGGCTCCTCCTCCACCTCGGCGGCGAGGGGTTGAAACTCGACCGGCTGGCCCGTTCCTGGATCGAAGAGGAGTTGTACGCGGCTGAGCGCTCGTCGATCAATGTGCGCGAGGAGTTCTTCTCCTCGCGGTTCACCCTCGGGATAGCCGTCGAGGACATCGCCAAGTTTTCGCCGTCGCTCCACGACGCCTGGGAGAGGTGGTTGAAGCCGAAGGAAGGCAAGCCGGTCATCAAGGAGCGAACCTACCGGAAAGTGACCGTCAAGCAGGTTCCCATCCAGTCCAGGGTTCTCGACTCTATGATGGGCTACGTCGCGGCGACCACCCCCGCGCTCCCCGGCATCCCTCCGGGCAAGCTGAACAAGGACAAACTCTATCAGACGCACATCGATAAGGGCTACTACCTCAGCTTCAGCAAGAAGGCGATCGAGGCCCGCATCGACCACGCCCTCGATCTTCGCAAGGCGAAGCCCGGCGACACGCAGGGCGTTCACGCCGCGCTCTACCTCGCCCCGCCCGGCGGTGAGGGCGGCAAGACGCTGGCCGCGTACCTCGACTGGCGCAACCACGTCAAGGCGCAATCGGCCCTCGCCCACTGGGAGGGACTCCACGCCGCCGGGCTGGTGAGTCCGACGATGAAGCCGACCGCCCGCGACGAAGCGGTCCGGCGACTGCTCGGCTACGTCCCCGTCAGCCCCGACGGCACCGCCCTGACCTGGCAGGCGAAGGGAGCGCAGGTGCGCAGCGACCACCACGGCACGCTCGCCGCGCCGACGTTCCGCGCCAAGCTCCCCGCCGACGCCCCGTTGGCGAGGCTGTTGCGGACGATCCGCAGCGTCCAGGCCGGGCTACGCTTCCGCGAGGATGGGTTGCACACGACGATCACGCTGGATTGGGGGAGGGACTGAGAGCGTGGAAACCATCAGGCGTGCCGAGAGCGCGACAGTGGATTCAAGGATCACGGGAAGGCGCTGGTTCGACCCCACCCCCCAGCCCCCTCCCCTAAAAGGGAGGGGGAGCCAGACCGGCCCGTGGGAGACTTCACGCCCATAGACATGCCTCCGGCTCCCCCTCCCTTTTAGGGGAGGGGGCTGGGGGGTG
>JANXSH010000333.1 GCA_025356615.1 Planctomycetia bacterium
CGCCATCGATCCCGACCCGCCGTTGTCCGGTGCGGACGAGGAGTGGGCCGATGCGCACCTGCACGAGAAAGGACTTCGGCCTCACAAGAAGCCGCCCCGACCCAAACGTAAGCCGAAGTCGCGCTGAGCGCGGGTCGGCAATCACAACATGAAGGAAATAGCAAACGCCGCGAGCGCCGTCGCGCCCGCGGCGGTGTCGAATTACATCCCGAGGAGGGACTTCACCTCCGTGAAGCCGACGCCGAGCCAGTCGAGCAGGACGACGACGAACGCCACGTCCAGCACCCCACCGACGTAGGGGAGCGCCTTGCCCTGGAAGCCGGCGAGCCGCCGGCGGAAGTGGGCGAAGCGCTCCGTGAACGCCTGCCACGCCGAGTAGCGGTCTTCGACCTCCGCGCGCTTCGTGGCGACGACCGCCAAATCGAACTGCTGCCGGGCCGCGACGAGCGGATCGGGGCGGTTGCTGTTGCCGGGCCGAAGGACGACCTGCTTCAGGAGCGCGTCGGCCTCCGAAGCGACCCGGACATACCGCTTCTCCAACCGCGAGACGCGCCACCGGAGGAGAACCTGCACGAGTCCGAGAACCAAGAGAAGGGCGAGATACAAAACGACCATCGTGATCTCCCTGCTGCCAATCGTGAGAGTTGCACCCATCAAACAGTTCGAGTCGAGACGACTCCGTGTCAAAAGTGACTCCGCCGTGACGGGACTTGTATGAGACATGGTGGATACGTCACGGGTTCGCGCGCTGGCGGAGACACGGCAGAATCGCTAGAATCAGCGGCAGAGGAGTGAATCATGCCGATCACGCGAATCGAACTGGCCGGACGACGATGCAAGCCGTGTAACACGGACCTCCCGCCCTTGACATCGACGCAGGTTCACGACCACCTCGCGGCTCTGCCGGACTGGCACCCGGCGGAAGACGGTCGGCGCATCCGGCGCGAGTGGGTCGCGAAGGATTTCGTCACGGCGCTTGACTTCTTCGGGCGGATCGCCGTCCTCGCCGAGGAGGAAGACCACCACCCCGACCTGCACCTGACCGGCTACCGCAACATCGCCGTCGAACTCTGGACGCACAGGCTCGGCGGGTTGAGCGAGAACGACTTCATCCTCGCCGCCCGCATCGACGCCTTGCCGCTCGAAACGAAATGACCCAGGGAAGGAAACATGACCACACGGAATGTCGTCTCCATCAACGATCGCGTCGCCTGCGGCCCCGGCCTGCCGCTGATGTGGATCCTCGGCCCCTGCGTCATCGAATCGCACGACATGGCGCTGCGCATCGGCGAGGCGCTCGCGGCGATGGCCGACCGCCTGAAGATCCCCGTCGTGTTCAAGGCGTCGTTCGACAAGGCGAACCGCACCTCCGGCAAGTCGTTCCGCGGCCCCGGCCTCGTCGAGGGGCTGAAAACCCTCGCCGCCGTCAAGGCGCGGACGGGCCTGCCCGTCACGACGGACATCCATGAGACGTGTCAGGTCGGCCCCGTCGCCGAGGTGTGCGACCTGCTCCAGATCCCGGCGTTCCTGGCACGGCAGACCGACCTCGTCCTCGCGGCGGGCATGACCGGCAAGGCGGTCAACATCAAGAAGGGCCAGTTCATGGCCCCCTGGGACATGAAGAACGTCGTCGCCAAGATGCGCGAGGTCGGCAACGAGCGCCTCTTGCTCACCGAGCGCGGCTCGACGTTCGGTTACAACACGCTCGTCACCGACATGCGGGCCATCCCCTGGATGCAGGATCTTGGTGCCCCCGTGATCTTTGACGCCACTCACAGCGTACAGAGTCCGGGAGGCGCGGGGGACAAGACGAGCGGCGACCGCCGCATGATCCCCTACCTGGCGCGGGCCGCCGTGGCCGTCGGCTGCGACGGCGTGTTCATGGAGACGCACCCGGAGCCGGACGAGGCGTTGAGCGACGGCCCCAACACGATCGCCTTGGCGGACTTGCAGGCGTTGCTCGAGAGTCTGATTCGGATCCGCGAGGCGGTCACGCCTCGAGAAGCCTGAGCCGCGATTATTCGGGAGTGGTCGATGAGCGACGAAGAGAGTCCACGGCGGAACCCACGTCTTGTCGTGGCGATGGTAGTCGGTGGGCTGATCCTGCTCGCGCTGGTGGGTTACTTCATTCTCCACAATCCTTACGGGCCGCCTACGATCACCCCGGACAAGATCCGGGGCGATGAAAATTTCCTCGCGCAGACCCGCTCGATGCTCGCCAAGCAGACGGATCTCGCCACGAGTCGCACCGCCGTCCAGCTGCTCAACAAACACCTGCAAAAGGCCGCCGAACAACCGCCCGCGCTAACCGCCGCAGAGGAGGGTCGCCTCCGCGACCGACTCGGCCTCCTCCCCGACGAAGCGGTCGAGGTCGGCAGCCCGTTGTTCACCCCTCTGGACGCCTACCACCTCGATTCGTGCTTTCTCTTCCGCGATGCGGCCCGCTCGCTGGAAGTGCCTCAGATCACCGGCGCGGGGGGCAAGACCGCGAAGTTAGCCCCCCTCGATTACGCCGTCGCGGGCTTCGATTGGGTCGTGCGCCAGGTTCGCCTGTCCGCAGTCCAGGACGCCGACGAAAAGGCCCCACCTGCCGCCATCCTCCGCCGGGGGGTCGGCTCGGCGTTCCAGCGCGCGCAGGTCTTCCTTGCACTCCTCGAGCAGTTCGGCCTCGACGGTTCCGGCTCCTCGGACCTCCAGGGGTGTCTGGTGTTTCGGCCCGATGAGAAGGGTGTCCGCCAGTTGTGGGCCTGCGGTGTGGCCATTGGAACCAAGCCCGAATCACTCTACCTCTTCGACCCGCGCGTCGGCCTTGCCATCCCCGGCCCTGGCGGTAAGGGCGTCGCCACGCTCGCCCAGGCGCAATCCGACCCGAGTGTCCTGGCACAATGGAAGTTCGACAAGCTCCCCTATGACGTGACGTTGGCCCAGGCGAAGGACGCCTCGGCTCTCGTCGGCATACCGCTCTCTGCCGCCGCCCCCCGGATGCGATTCCTCCAGGACCGGCTCTTGCGAGATCGTGCCCTGAACGACCAAGCGCTCCCGGCCCAGATACACGTCCGCCTCGCGGAGGATCCCGAACAGGTGCTCGCCGTTATTCGCGCCGGCCTCGGCAAGGCCGACGGAGTCCGGGTGTGGCGCGAAGGGACGGGGATCCTTCGCCGATTCGTCCCGGCTGCGGAGGGCGGCGGCGACAAGGGGGCCGCCAAGGGACTCCCGCCGATCCAGGTTCGCTTCCAGTTCAACGCCCTGCCGTGGGAGGAGTATCCCCTCACGCCGTTCGAGAAGGTCGGCAAATTGGGGACCGAACTCGCCTTGAAACTGCGCATGGCCTACGCCTCACCGTTCCTCCGCGCCCTGGTCGATGCCAACTCCCCCCGCGAGTTGTTGCTGCGTGGCCGATTCCAACCCGCCGTCAAGGATCTCGTTCAGGAGCAAGCGCAACTCCAACAGAGTCGGTCGCGCTTCCTATCGGCAGGCGACCTCGGCCCAGAGGTCCGCCGGTGGGTCGAAGAAATGGCCATCCCCGCCTACGCGGACATGAGTCGCGCGCAAGGCACCCCCAACCAGGCCGCCGCGAACGCCCGCGTCGAACAGCTGTTTCGCTGGAAAATCGGCGAGCCGATCGAGGTGTTGATAAACGGCAGCCTCGCCGGCCCTCGCGGTGCCGAGGTGATGTATCAACTCGCCCTGTGCCGCCATGAGCAGGCGACACGCTTCCAGCAACGTATCGATCTCGGCTCCACGATCGGCCTGACGCTGGCTTCCGACGCGAAAAACGCCAAGGACGCATGGGACGACGCCGCCGGCTACTGGAAGGAGTTCCTCGACAGCAATAGTGGTCGCCCCGGTGTCGCGTCGGCTCAACGGATGCGCGGCGAGGCGCTGGCGCGTCTCGGAAACAAGGAAGAAGCGGTGAAACTCTGGAAGGACACGAGTGCCCCACAGGCGGATCTCGAACGCCTGGGTCGGCTCTGGCTGGCACGCCCCCACGAGACGAAACCATGACCCGCGCCGACGCCTTCGCCCTGCTCACCGAGTATGTCACCGACCCCGGCCTGGTTCGCCACATGCTCGGCGTCGAGGTCGCCATGCGCGCCTACGCCCGAAAGATGGGCGGCGACGAGGAACTCTGGGGCCAGGTCGGCCTCCTCCACGACTTCGATTACCAGCGCTGGCCCGACCCGCCCGACCACCCGCTCCAGGGGTCCGCGATCCTCCGCGCCCACGGCTACCCCGAAGAGTTGATCTACGCCATCCTCTCGCACGCCGACTATCTCGGCGACCGCTACCCGCGCGTCCACCCCATCGATAAGGCGCTCTACGCTTGCGACGAACTCGCCGGCCTCATCACGGCCACGGCGATCCTTCGGCCCAACGGCATCCTCGACCTGACCGCCTCGAGCGTCAAGAAGAAGTTGAAGAACAAGCAGTTCGCGAAGTCGATCAAGCGTGAGGACATCGATCGCGGGGCCGCCGACCTGGGCGTCGATCTGACCGAACACATCCAGTTCGAGATCGACGCGATGAAGACGATCGCGGTGGAGCTGTGCCTCGAACGCGGGGCGGCCTCGGCGACGGAGTAGCCCTTCTCGGTGACGAACTTTACCGCCTCGAACTCGTGTGCGAATGCGCGTCCCTTCTTAGCCAGGATGGACCGCCTGAAGGTGAGTTACCACCTAATCTCTGGGTGTCCACCATTGCCTGGGGCGGTTCACATCGTTCCTTTCGGTCCCCAAACACTCATACGGGCAACCCCACCTCCATGCGGGCGAACTTGCAACCCTCGCTGCCCGCCTCGAATTCGCGGCACGCGGACGGCCGGTCGGGATGGATCGCACAGGCGCAATGGGAGCCGACCTCCCCGGTGAAGGCAACGCAGCACGTCTCCCCGCCGGGGCCGACGTGGGGCCGGTTGCCGAGCAACTCCTGGCCGTGCCACACGACAACGGGCAGGCTCATGCGCCGCATGCGGGTCTTCTCGTCGGCGGTGAGCTGAATGTAGCCCGTGGTGCCGAAATAATCGACGCAGCAAGCCCCGCATCGTTGGCAATCGTAGTCGGTCAAGCGTCCCTCCAACCAATCTTCGCGCCGTCGCCACGTTTGTGTGTCCTCGCGGCCCGTTCCGGGCGAACGCCCTCCGTTCCCGCTGATACGGTACATCAGGGAATGACTTCTCTGTTCACGGAACTCCTATCAGTCCGTCATCGGGCAGGGGATTTTGTGGCGTCTCGTTGTTCGTGCTGCGATTCCATCGCCGGTTTTGTCTGCATTTCCCTGGATCGTTCCTCGGAAGGTGAATTCTCCTCGAGGGGCTGGAAGCGGAGGCTGACCCAAGGCTTCCCAACTCGCTTGAACTTGGCCACTTCGGGATGGCTGTCCATATATCGGGTCAACCCGTTGGTATCCCATGAGATCCGTCCGCGTGAGTAGGTGGCGTTTAAACCGGAGTGCCGGAAACTGGCTCCGAATGCCAACACCGCCTCCCGGACCTCGGACTGGAGCCGGACCAAGACCTCGCTCATCGATCGGAGGCGGTCTCCGAACTCGAATTCTAACGCCTCGAGCAAGGGACGGACCTGCTCCAGGATCGCGTCCCGGTTAGAAGCGTAAACGTCCTGGGCGGTGGCCTCCTCGAATCGGGCCGATTCGAGCCGAGCGAAGAGGTCGGCCAACTCGCACGGATCGCCCCGTGAATCGTCGGGTGTAGCAGTCCACTGGTATCTCGCCCAAACCAACTCGAAAGCGGACCGAGGCTCGGCCTCGCCTTTGGCGACGTGGACGAACCGGTCTTGCTCAGGCGTAATCGGCGAGATGGCACCAGTGGCAAGAGCCATCAGCCAGTAGCCGTATCGGGACAGCAGCTCGCGCTCTTGGTCGCTGAATTCGCCAGCCAATGGGATCGGAAAAGCTCCCCGACGAAGTTCAGCCATGTGATCGGCAGGCAATCCCATCGTGGATCTCCTTCGCCGTCGAATCATTGATTTTGCTGCAAAGCGCGGCAAATACCGACCTCATCCTATAACCACCCCTCTGACACGGCAAGCAATTCCTATCGAATTTCGTCTGAAACACGCAACCCGCACCGACTACCACAAGCTGCACCGCGCTGGCACCGGCAACGATGAACTCCATCACGTCGTCGATCGTGCTTATGCCCCCCACGCCGATGATCGGCACGCGCACGGCCCGAGCGACCTGCCAGACGATGCGCAGCGCGAGCGGCTCGAGCGCCGGGCCGGACAGGCCACCCGTCTTGTTGCCGAGGACGGCCCGTCGCTTACGCCAGTCGATCGCCATGCCGACGAACGTGTTGATGAGAGACACGGCGTCGGCAGCGTACCAAACATACGTTAGAGCGGCGGCACCGGCTGAAAAGTGCTAGACATGATGAAGTTCGCGCACACGCGAGGGGGGAACGTCTGGGCCTTCCACCCGGCCCAGTCCCACTCGATCAGGTCGGTGGGGGGATTCTCTTCGTCCCAGGCGCGATACGCCTTGATGAGTACGAGACTCTCCGTACAGCTACCGGGCGTCACGAAGATGGCTCGAAGGTCAGGGACGTTGTCCCGCGTCCAATCGAGCATTGCGTCCAACTCTCGTTGCATCCCCAGCAGGGCGACCCGCCTGGATCCTTCTTCCGAAACGAGCAAGGGAATCGTCGTGGTGTTCATCCGTCGTTCTCCAGAACACGCGAAGCGAATACCACCAATTCGCAGCCATCAGGGGCGTGCGGCGCGGATGTCCGCGATTGCGATCGCACGACGAGCGGGATGGTTTTCGATTTGGTCCAACAGGTCGATGCCGATTTCCGCCAGTAGCAGCAAGCGCTTCGCTTCTATGTCATCGGCAAAAATACCCGATCCCGTGATGGCATTGTCCGCATCCCGGCGATTCTGTTTCAGTCGGGTGAGGGCGTCCACCACTCGCAGCAGATCCGTATTTGGCACCAGGAGGAACGCGGAAACATTATCGTCATCGGCGACCACATTCGGGGGCAGAGAGAATCTCCAGCGATCGAGAGCCGACCGCGCCTCGTTAAGCACGGCGAAGTCCGCCCTGCCGACCGCCGACCGCCGGTTGGCTTCGGCCGGCGTCGCCAACAGGAGTCGCGCTGATTCGAGGAATGTTCTGCCTTCCATCCGCCTATTCCCTCATCCCGCAACCGTCCCCACGATCTCCCTCACACTCGTCGCCCCCAGCGACGCGACCGCTCCCGGCAGCGCCTCGACGATGCGCATCGATGCCGTCGGGTCGAAGAAGTTCACGGTGCCGAGCTGGACCGCGCTGGCACCTGCGACGAGGAACTCCATCACGTCGTCGATCGTGCTGATCCCACCCACGCCGATGATCGGCACGCGGACCGCCCGGCTCACCTGCCAGACGATGCGGAGCGCGAGCGGCTTGATCGCCGGGCCGGACAGGCCGCCCGTCTTGTTGCCGAGGACCGCCCGACGCTTGCGCCAGTCGATCGCCATGCCGACGAAGGTGTTGATGAGCGACACGGCGTCCGCCCCCGCGTCGGCAGCGGCCTGGGCGATGGGGACGACGTTCGTGACGTTCGGCGTTAGTTTGGCGATGATCGGGAAGGGGCACACGCGGCGGACGGAGGAGACGATGGCCGCGGTCACTTTGGGATCGGTGGCGAAATCATGCCCCCCCGCGACGTTCGGGCACGACAGGTTCAATTCGACGGCGACGATCCCCTTCACCCCTGCGAGCATCTCGGCCATCTCGGTGAACTCGGCCTCCGTCTTGCCCGCGATGTTGGCGATGATTGCCGTCGGCAGCGTGGCAAGGTAAGGCAGGTGGTGGCTGATGAAATGTTCGATGCCGTCGTTGTCGAGGCCGATGGCGTTGAGCATGCCCGAGGCCGTCTCGACGGTGCGCGGCGGCGGGTTGCCCGCGCGGGCGACGCGCGTCACGGTCTTGGGGATGATCCCGCCGAGCTTCGAGAAGTCTACGAGGCCGATCATCTCGCGCGCGTAGCCGAACGTCCCGGAGGCTACCAGGATCGGGTTCGCCAGCCGTAAGCGGCCGAGGGTGACGGACATATCAGGCATGCGGGGCTGACCACAGAGTCACAGAGTGGAACGAGAAGGTACACAGACAGGATATGAGAAAGGGGGAGGCGGCGCGGGCGAGCCACATCGGTTATCGGCCGTTCGCTTCCGGCGTGCCATTGTTGCGTGTCACAGAACGCCAAGGAAGGGCGCGCCGGAAGCGTACTCTACGACCCCCGGCTCATCGCCGTGCCGGGTAGACATCGATTGGCACGAGGCAAATGTCCGCCTCGCTGGGGAGGGGGACGTGGATTTCGAGTCGCTCACGGCAGCGCGGGCAGGGGCGGAAGGAGCCGACCAGTTGGCGCGGCGCGCGGATGCGCGCCTTGCACCCGGAGCAGACGAACTGGATCATGGAGGTGGGTGTAGCGGATTGCATGGCGGGATCTCGAAGGAGGCGGCACGGTGCCGGGTGGGGTGGGTATCTATCGAACCCGTTGGCAGTCGCGAGGTTCCGAAAAATCTACCTCGCATCCGCCCATTGTCAAGTGTGAAGCGATTCTGGCGAAGATGTATTGTGAATCGAACAACGCGAGGGCTTACCCTTCGAGTCTTGTCCCTTTCGGTCAACCGTTCGAGACCCCCCTCGCCTCGAGCCGGTGATGACCTGAATGCCACGGATCGCTAAGATGAACCAAGAGTTCGAGATATGTCTCCTCGCCCGAATGGTGCGACAAGGATCGATTGATGCCTACGAACGAAACTCCCCCTACGGAGCCGAAGCGCTCCCCGGTCGAGATGGTCAAGGAAAATAGCCGGGGGTTACGCGGCTCGATTAGCGCGGAACTCGCCGCCGAGAGCGAGAAGTTCAACGACGCCGACAAGAACCTGATCAAGTTCCACGGCTCCTACCAGCAGGAAGACCGTGACGCGCGCAAGGCGCGCCGGGGCGAGGGACTCGGCAAGTTCCACATCTTCATGGTCCGCTGCAAGATCCCCGGCGGTAAGCTCACGGCGGAGCAGTACCTCGGCGTGGACGACATCGCCGGGAAGCACGCCAACGGGACGCTGCGCTTCACCAGTCGCCAGGGCATCCAGCTGCACGGCATCATCAAGCGCGGCCTCAAGGAGACGATCGTCGGTATCGACACGACCCTCCTGACGACGCTCGGCGCGTGCGGCGACGTGAACCGCAACGTGATGTCGTGCCCCGCCCCCCAGCGCGGCGTCCGCGACGAGATGCAGGCCGTCGCCGCCCGGCTCGCCGCCCACCTCGCGCCGAAGACGCGCGGCTACCACGAGATATGGCTCGACGGCAAGCCGACGGAGACCTCCGGCCACGAGGTCGAGCCGATCTACGGCAAGGTCTTCCTGCCACGCAAGTTCAAGATCGGCCTCTCCCTGCCCGACGACAACTGCGTCGATGCCTTCGCCCAGGATCTCGGCCTGCTCGCTCATGTCGAGGGCGATCGACTCGTCGGATTCGACCTCCTCGCGGGCGGCGGGATGGGCATGACCCACGGCAACGAGAAGACGTTCCCCTTCATCGCCAAACGAATCTGCTACGTCCCCGTCGAACAGACCGTGGGCGCGGCCGAGGCCGTCGTCAAGCTCTTCCGCGACCACGGCAACCGCGCCGACCGCCGCCGCGCCCGGCTCAAGTACCTCGTCCACGACTGGGGCATCGACCACTTCCGCGCCGTCCTCACCGACTACATGGGCGGCCCGCTCGTCCCGCCGCGCGAGATGCCGGTGACCGGCTTCGACCTGCACCTCGGCGCGCACCCGCAGGGCGACGGCAAGTGGTGGTACGGCGTCGGCGTCGAGAACGGCCGGGTCAAGGACGAAGGCGCGCTCCGCCTCCGCTCGGGCCTCCGCGCGGTGATCGACCGCTTCCGCCCCGACCTTCGCATCACGCCGATGCAGGATCTCCTGATGTGCGGCCTCTCGACCGCCGACATCCAGGCCATCGAGCGCACGCTGGACGAACACGGCGTCCCGCGCGCGGGGGCCGTCTCGCCGTCGCGCCGGCACAGCATGTCCTGCCCCGCGATCCCGACGTGCGGCCTCGCCCTGTCCGAATCCGAGCGGAGCCTGCCCGGCATCCTGGACGAACTCGACGCGGCGATGAACGACCTGGGGTTGTCCAAGGAGGCCATCGGCGTCCGCATGACGGGGTGCCCCAACGGCTGCGTCCGGCCCTACCAGAGCGACATCGGCATCGTCGGCCGGTCCGGCTCGAAGTACGTTGTCTACGTCGGCGGCGGCATCCTGGGCGACCGGCTCAACTTCGAGCTGCGCGACCTGACGCCGCGCGAGGAGATCGTCCCGCTGCTGCGGCCGCTGCTGACGCGATTCCGCGACGAGCGCACGCCGGGCGAGACGTTCGGCGACTTCTGCCACCGCATCGGCCCCGACGCGGCGCGGGCGACGGTGGGAGCCATGAAGGCGTTGCGGTAGAATCGCTTAGATGGCGTTCTTCCCACCCTGGAGCAGCGGGGATACGACACCTGATCGGAATCGGAGAAGTGATATGGCGAAGCAAGCGAAGAACACGATCTGCCTCTGGTACGACGGCGGGGCGGAGGACGCCGCGCGCTTCTACGCCGAGACGTTCCCCGATTCCTCCGTCGGCGCGGTGCATCGCGCGCCGGCAGACTTCCCGTCCGGGAAGAAGGGGGACGTGCTGACGGTCGAGTTCACCGTGCTGGGGGTGCCCTGCGTCGGCCTCAACGGCGGCCCCGCGTTCGTGCACAGCGAGGCGTTCTCGTTCCAGGTCGCGACCGACGACCAGGCCGAGACGGACCGCTACTGGGGCGCGATCGTCGGCAACGGCGGCCTGGAGAGCGCGTGCGGCTGGTGCAAGGACAAGTGGGGCCTGTCGTGGCAGATCACGCCGCGCGTCCTGACCGATGCGATGGCCAAGGGCGGCGACGTGGCGAAGCGCGCCTTCGAGGCGATGATGCGGATGAAGAAAGTCGATGCCGCCGCGATCGAGGCGGCGGTGCGGGGGTAGGCCGGCACCGGTCGATGCCCGGCTCCTTTGGAAAAGTAGAGAGGCAGACTTCGTATGGGAAGAATTTTCGAGAAGCGTAAGCACTCGATCTGGAAAACAGCCGCTTCTAACTCGAAGCTCTATTCCAAGTTCAGCAAACAATTGTACATGGCGGCCAAGAATGGCGTGCCCGACCCGGCGGCCAATCCGGCCCTGCGCAACTTCGTCGAAAGGGCCAAGCGTGAAAATGTTCCGAGCCATGTGATCGACAAGGCGATTCTGAAAGCCGCCGGCACGGGCAGTGAGGACTTCCAACCCGCGCGTTATGAGGGGTTTGGTCCCGGCGGCTCCTTGGTCATCGTCGATTGCTTGACCGACAACAACACGCGTACCATCTCCGATGTTCGAAGTTGCTTCACCAAGACGGGGTCCAAATTGGCCGCCAATGGATCGGTGGTGATGTCGTTCGATCACATGGCGATACTCTCTTTCGAGGGTGACGATGAGGACAAAGTGCTAGAGGCCATGTTCGCTGCGGATGTCGCCATCGAGGAGGTCGAAAGCAAGGATGGCACCATCACGGTCTTCGCCCCTCCCACCGAGTTCTACAAGGCCAAAACGGCCTTGCTCGAGGCGTTCCCCGGCCTCGAGCTGGAAGTACAGGAAATCACTTTCCTTCCACAGGTAACGAAGGTACTCAGTAAAGAAGACTTTGCCGCGTTCGAGAGATTCCTGGGCATGCTAAGCGATTGCGATGACGTGCAGGAAATCCACCACAATGTTTCCCTTCCCGGCTGAGATCAAAAGTCGTCTCCGATGGCTACCACGTTCGCATCTTTGCGACTGGCTGGGTTGACGGACGAGCAGAAGTTGGAACTGGTCGGGCAGTCGTGGGACGACCTCGTCTCATCAGTTCCTCCCGGCGGGCTACTGACGGACGCTCTGAGGGACGAACTGCGGCGCAGGCGAGCGGATGCGGTAGCTCGGCCGGACGACTGGGTCGTGTGGGAAGACGCGCGGGCCACCTCCATCCTCAGAGTCGAAGAAGGCACGGAGGAGTACCCAGGCAGAAGAGTAAGCGAATGAGGTGGAGTGAAGTGTAAGATGCTGTCTCGAAAGGCAGTCTCTCCGTTGTTACCAAAGTCGTCGGGGATTCATCATGCCGTTGACCGCCGTGTTCATCAAGGTGCCGGAAGGCTACATCGGCTTCGTCGAAGAACTTCCGGGGGCGAATACCCAAGGCGACACCCTGGAGGAGGCCCGCGAGAATCTCCAAGAAGCCGTGGCGTTGATCCTGGAAGCGAATCGAGAGTTGGCCGAGCTGTCGATCGTGGGTCAAGAGGTCACCAAAGAACCATTCGTTCTGGTGGCATCGTGAAACGACAGGAGTTGGTCCGACACCTCGAATCGCACGGGTGCTAGCTGCTGCGTGGTCGAGGCAAGCACAGCGTATACGTCAATCCGGCGAACAGTAGGACATCGGCGGTGCCGCGCCACCGAGAGGTCAACGACCATTTGGCCGGCAAGATTTGTCGGGATCTGGGCATCCCGGAGCCGTGAGGGGCAAGCCCCCCTGTGGTCAACTCTCCTCCACCCCTGGAACATGCCCACCTAGCTCGTGTACCGCTCCAGGCTGAGGTGCCGGCGGTACACCGCGCGCTTGGCGGCGCAGCGGTACTCGTGGGTGTGGGTGCAGTCGGAGAAGGCGCACGGCGACACGAAGGGCGGAACTCGGGGAAGAAGCCCGCGACCTCCTCCGGCTTCATGTCCCGGAGCTGGAGGTCGGGCTGTCCTCCGACGAGCCCTCATGCCCCGCCGCGAAATGGGACGAAGCGTCCGGGAGCTTCGACCTTGCTCCACCCCCTCTCAGTTCCCTTTGGCTCCTCCGGCGACCCTCTTCGCCTGCTCGCGGTCGGCTCTCGCGAGGTCGTGTCGGCCCATCGCGTCGAAGCAACGGGCGCGTCCGTCGAGGTAGGCCGTGGAGCGTGGGTAGGTCAGGATCAGAGCCGAGTAGTCTTCGACCGCCCCCGGTAGCGTTTCAGCATGATCCTGGCTTGCCCTCGTACATCGCGGGCCTTGCTCTCGAAGGGACACTTCTTCGGGCACGCCGACGACCACAGGTCCGCTTCCTCCCATCGCTTCAGCCGGAGCGCCGCGAGTGCGCGAGGGTATAGCGCCTCGTCGAGGTCCGGGCGGATGGCGAGGGCGGTGGACAAGTGTTCGTGCGCTTCTTCGACTCGGTTCGCCCTGAGCAGGCAGTCTCCGAGGCGGAAGCGGGCCTCGGCGTCCCTGGGGTGCGAGCGCAGGCGCTCGGCCGCCCCTCGGCTCTCGTACTCGGCCATCTTCCGGCGGGTGCCGGCCCATTCGGCATCGAAGAGTTCGACCCGAAGGCGCGGGGGGAGGATAGGCTTGAGTTCTTCCGGCTTGGCCGACGGGTAGGGCGGCAGGTTCCAGTCGAGGCCGACTTCGGCGAGTTGCTCGCGGATGCGCCGCAGGTCGAAGTCGTAGAGCGAGCCGGATTCGTTTCCCAACGCCAACAGTCGCGTCCCGTCGGGGCTGAAGGTCAGGGCACCGAGACCTCCTTCTTCGGGTGTTTGGATCGTCGCAATCGAGTCATCGCTCTGGGCCGAGCGGAGATCGATGGTGCCGTCTTTCTGGCCGAACGCGATAAGGCGGCTTTCGGGGCTGGCGGCACCGCCGATCCGCATTCGCTCCGACCTCCAAGCCTTCTGCCATTGGGTGTCGGTCGCCGGTGGCCCTTCGGGCAACAGGGGTGCCGCCACGAGTGAGGTGATTTCCAGCCGAACGCTTTGCTGTCCGCTGACGTAAAGCCAGCGATTGTCGGAACTGAAACCGGAAACCTCCTCGATCTCGGGAGAGGGCAGGTTCGCGACGAGACGACCGCTGTTCGTCTCCCAGAGTTTCGAACGGACGTTCGTGGACCTGTGCCAATGAGTCCGAGTGCCGATCCACCGTCCATCCGCGCTGATGTCGATCCCTCGGACGTCGAGTTGCGGCCCGAGCCGGAGCGTCCGCCTGGATGCGCCACGGTGGATCACCTGCGCCCCGTCGGAGTAGCGAGGCACGGCCACGACGCGACCATCGGCGCTGAGGGCGAACGAATCCTGGCCATTCAGCAGCAGGTCGGCGACCCATTCGGGCGGGCCGATACGGAAACGAGTGGGCGGGTCCGAAACTGTTTGGGTTCGCCATCGGAGGAGTCCCCCTTCGCCCGCAGTCCAGAACGCGCCGGTCGCGTCGAATTTGCTCGCGTTGAAGGTCCCACTCAGAAAGGCGAGTTCCTCACCCGTGAGCAGGTCGAAGAGGGCGATGCCGGTTCGAGTGAGCAGCGACAACAGCCGGACGTTCGGGTGGATCGCCAGACTGCGGATGTCTTCACTGCCCGAGGGGGTAGGGCGCTTCAGGACTCGCATCTCCTGGCCGCCGGAAACGCGCTGCTCTCTGCCTCGAGCCCTGCCCGATTCGGGAGACTTCTCGTCGAACTGGAAATCGTACATCCCCCACCGTGGCATCGACAGCAAGTGCTGCCCCGTGGCGGCGTCCCACAGCCGAAACGCCCAATGCCAATCGCTGCTCACCACTCGGTCGCCGGAGGGATCGAATCGCAAATGGATTCCGCCGGTCCGGTGGCCATTCCACCCGGAGGTGATCGCCTGCCCGCTTTCGGCGTTCCACAGGTGAATCTGATGATTATCGCAGGCCGTCGCCAGTCGGTGTCCACGCGGGTGCCAGGCGATCGCGGTCGCCCTCTCTGGGTGGCGTAGGCGGAGCAGTCGTCGCCTCGTTGTCAGATCCCAGATGGCGACCTCATCCCCGGCGGCCACCGCCAATCTCGGCTCGCGTGGGTGATAAGCGAGACAGTACACTCTCCCCGAGGCGTTCTCCAGGCGAGCGACCTGTTTTCTGGTTATCAGATCGTAAAGGCTCACCGTCCCGTCCGTGTGGCCGAAGGCGATTTCCCGGCTGTCGGGTCGGTATCCCACCGATTCCGCGTCGACCTCCTCGACAGCATCCAAAACGAGTGAAGGATCGCCTCCTTCCAGCCGCCATACCTGCAAGTACCCCTCATTCGCCTTCCCCGGCGGTCTCGCATTGAAGGCGACGAATCGTCCGTCTGGACTTACATAATCGAAGCCCCGCGCCGGGCCGACCCGACAGGAATCGCTCGAGATCCTCGGCCAACTCCAGAGCCGAGGCGTACCTCCTCGCCGGCACCTTGTTCAGGCACTTCAGGCACACCGTCTCCAAGTCGCGCGGAATTCGGCGTTGCAGCGACGAGGGCGCGGCAGGCTCGTCGGTGTTGACTTGTCGCATCGTGTCCAAAGGCGACGCGCCCGCGAATGGGATCCGTCCGGTAAGGCACTCGTACAGGATCGCCCCCAGCGCCCAGATGTCGGCGGGGGGGCCGACTTCCTTCGTGCCGCCGGTCTGTTCGGGGGCCATGTAATCGGGCGTGCCCATGACCTGTCCGCTCAGCGTCGGGCCAGCGGAGGCGTCGAGCTTCTTGGCGAGGCCGAAGTCGGTGACCTTGAGTGTGCCGTCGGCGGTGAGCAGGACGTTGGCCGGTTTCAGGTCGCGGTGGACCACGCCGGCGGCGTGCGCGGCCTGCATGGCGTGGGCCAACGTCCTCAGCAAGGCGGCCGCCTCTCGCGGTGGGATGGGTTTGTGGTCGAGCCGATCCGCCAGGGTTCCGCCTTCGACCAGTTCCAGGGCGAGGCAGGGCATGCCGTCGTACTCGGCCACCTCGTGAATCTGCACGATGTTGGGGTGCTGCAACCGGGCGATCGCCTCGGCCTCGACCTGGAAGCGCCGGTGTTGTTCGACACCGGCGATCTCCGCCCGGATCATCTCGAGCGCGACGAGGCGGTCGAGTTTCCGATGCCGGGCCTTGTACACCACCCCCATGCCTCCCCGCCCCAGTCGGACGAGCAGCTCGTAGCCGGGCACCAGAGGCAAGCGGGTAGTGTCGCCCCCCCGCGCCGACTCCGGGACGGCGCGAATGGTGGGTGGCAGTGAACCTGTCGTTCTGTGCCGGCCCGCAACGGACTCTTCGTCGAGCATCGACTCGAGCCTGGCCTGGCAGACGGAACAATCCTCGACGTGGTCGGCGAAGTCGTCGCATCGATCGGGGTCGGCGAGCAACCTCTCGAAGCAGAATTCGAGTTGTGAAGGCGAAGGACAGGAGATCATCATGCTCTCCGCTCGTAGGGTGGGAGGGTCAGAGGGCGTCACTCGTCCTCGGAGTCACCGCCCGTTCGTTCGAGGCGCTCGATCTCGAGCCGGAGCATTTCCTGCACGCGCCGCCGGGACACATAGACGTTCATGACCGGCACTCCGAGTTGCTCGGCGGCCTCGGCTCCGCTCAGGCGCTCGATGGCCGTGAGGCGAAAGGCTTCCCAGGTTTGGTGTTCGATCCGTTCCTGGACGGACTCCGTGGCCTGCTGGAGGAGTTCCTCGTCGAAGGTCTCTTCGATCCGCCGCGCCAACTCTTCTCGGGCGGGTGCCTCCTCGATCCGTTGCAGAGCTTCGTCGTCTTTCTGCCCCGACAGGCGCGTCTCGGTGACTCGAAACCGCCCACAGGCTCGAACCGTGACGGTCTGGAGCCAGGCACGGAAGCTCCCGGCCGGGTCGTAGCGGAACTCGCGCATCACGTCGAGAAGTTGTTGCAGGACGGGCTGCGTCACGTCGTCGGCGTCCGCCTCCTGCAAACCGCGCTCGCGGCACCAACCGGCGATGCGCGGCCTGTAGCGCTGGACGAACTCGATCCAGGCGTGGTCATCGCGGCGTTCCTGGGACAGGCGGAACAGGAGCGAGTGTGGGGTGTCGCGGTCCGTAGAGACCATCGGGGTGACTCCGGGAAAAAATGGCCGCTGTTAGATTCGCCTTCCCAGACGGCTATAGTCTTACAGACCCTCCGTTCCCGGCAAGGTCGGATTCCTACCCAATCCTCGTCGGCAACCCTTGGCACCGAGATTCGGGCAGGGTCCGACGGCCCAACAACGAGCCAACGATTGCCTCCACGCACGCCTCGGGAAGTGCGAGGCGTGTCCAACGTCGTTCCAACCCCGGATCGGCTGTCCCCCATTCGACAAGGAAGTCCACGATGTCTTTCCGCTGCTGGTTCACAGGCCCGAACAAAGTGTCCACGCCTTCGCGGCGCAACCGCTTGCGGCTCGAGGCGCTTGAGGACCGCGTCACGCCGACGGCGACCTTCGACCCGACCTCGGGCCTCCTGTTCATCCGGGCCGACAAGGCCGCCAGCAACGACACCGTCCGCATCTCCGCACTCGGCGCTCCCGGTGACGCTGGCCAGCGAGTGATCGTCGTGTACAGCCTCGTCAAGAACGGGGCGCAGGCATTCGGCGACGCAGCCCACCCGGTCAAGTAGATATCCCTCGACCTGAAGAACGGCAACGATACCGTCGCCATCGGCGACCTGACCGCCGTCGATGTACTGATCGGCGAGGGCAACGGCAACAACAACGTCAACGTCGGCAGTACCGCTGCCACGGTCTTCATCGCCGGGACCGGCCTCAACCGCGTCACCCTCGGCGGCGCGACCCGTGACTCGCTCTACGACCTCCCGGCAGGGACCACCCTCAACCCCGTTACCGACCAAGCGTATAGCCTGTACACCGGCATCGGCTACGGGTACAGTTTCGACGCCGCCGGAGGCACCCTCAGTAAGGGAGATGCGGCGGTCAACCCCAGAGCCAACGTCGTGCGGGTGCTCGCCGGTGCGAAGACCGGCGTCCAGATCAACGGGACCGGCAGCAACACGGTCGCCATCGGGGATGGTTTCGGCCGATACGTCGGCATCATCGGCGGCGGAAACAACTCCGTCGCGGTCGGTTCCGGCGGTGAAAACTTTGTAAGCATCACAGGTGGCGGAAACAACTCCGTCACGGTCGGTTCCGGCGACTTCAACTATGTAGGGATCCTGGGAGGTGGCAACAACAAGGTGAAACTGGGCAACGGTGAGTTCGGCAACATCACCATCAAGGGCGACGGCCGCAACGGCGTTGCAGTGGGCACGGTCGATGGGTTCTCTCGAGTCGCTATCAACATCGCCGGCAACGGCGACAACACCATCACGAACCCGGCACTCTTCGGAACCAGCACCGTCGGCATCCAAGGTAGCGGCAGTAACCGAGTGAATCTCGCCGGCTCGGGTGGCAATCGAGTGTCCATTCGCGGCGGCTACGGCACCGGCAGCAACCGCGTTCGCGTCGAAGGCTCCAGGGCCTTCGTCTCCATCCGCGAGAGCAACGGGAACAACGACGTGTACGTCGGGAACGGCAAGCAGGCCTTCGTCGATGTGAATTATTTCTACACCCCCGGTCACGAGGGCACGGGCAACAACACCATCCGCGTCGGCGACGGCGACAAGGCCAGCGTGCAGGTGGCCGGCACGGGCAACAACACGATCGTCGTCGGCGACGGCGACGGCGACAGTATCAAGTTCGACGGGGGCACCGCGAGCGTCACCGATAGGACGTACAGCCCCGGCAAGGGGGACAACACCTTCGTTCTGGGCGACGGCAACGGCGACTCGATCCAGTTGGCCAACGCCGAAGGCTACAACTCGATCCGCATGGGCAACGGCGACCGCGACAAGGTTCTCCTCTACGCGGTCCACGATGCCACCTGGAACGGCAGTCCCTCCAGCGCGCCGCACGTCGCGTTCACGGGGAAGACGACGGTGGTGATGGGCGACGGCTCGGGCGACAGTGTGAGCCTGGACAAGGCGATGGGCGACAGCCGCGTGACACTGGGCAGCGGCGACGACCTCTCGGTGGTGATCGACGGCGATGGCGGCGTCGGCAAGAACGTCGTCCGCGCCGGCGACGGAGCGAACGTCTCGGTTGTCCTGAAGGGCGACGGCGCGCTCGAGGCGACGGTCGGCAGCGGCACCGGGGCGAGCATCGACCTCGCGGGGGCAGGCACCCACGAGATCCAGGCTCGCAACAACACGGGGGCGAGGCTCCGCAACGTCGGCTTCGGCGGCGGCCTGATCGCCGCGGCGCTGGGCAGCGACCTGGCGGTCAACGGCCTGGCCGTCACCACCGACGGCGTCTACGACTGCATCAAGGTCCGCTTCTTCTGATCCGCCCTTGGTGTGTAAACGCTGACGACTACCTGTTTAGCCGCGACCCCGCATTCCCCTTCGGGTCGCGGCTAAGAGGTCATCGACATTATTACCCCTCCTCCACCCCCTGGAACATGCCCACATAGCTCGTGTAGCGCTCGACGTTGAGATGTCGCCGATACACCGCGCGCTTGACGGCGCAGCGGTCCTCGTGCGTGTGCGTGCAGTCGGGGAAGGCGCACAGCGAGACGAAGGGGCGGAACTCGGGGAAGAAGCCCTCGACCTCCTCCGGCTTCGTATCCCAGAGCTGGAACTGGCGGATGCCGGGCGTGTCCACCACCCAGCCGCCGAAGTTCAGTGGGATCAGGTCCGAGGTCGTCGTCGTGTGGCGACCCTTCTGGTTGTTCTCGCTCACCTCGCGGACGCGGAGGCCGAGTTCCGGCTGGATCGCGTTGAGGATCGACGACTTGCCGACGCCGCTCTGGCCGGAGAAGACCGTCTGGCGATCCTTAAGGCGGTTCCGCAAGTCGTCGATGCCCTGTCCATTGGTCGCGCTCGTCAGCAGCGTCGGGACGCCCAGTTGGTTGTAGAAGCCGATCAACGGTTGGTAGTCGAGGAGGTCCACCAGGTCGGACTTGTTGAGGCAGAGGATCGCCTGGATGTCGCCCTTGAGGGCGCTGGCGAGGAAGCGATCGATGAGGTGCGGCTTGAGGTCGGGCTGGACCAGCGAGACGACGAAGACGACCTGATCGACGTTGGCGACGAGGACGTGTTGCCGGCCACGCGAGGCGCGCGTCAGCACGCCGTGGCGCGGCTCGACGCGGGCGATGACGCCCTCGGTGGCCCCTTCGCTCGCGCCGGAGTTCTGCGTCTCGGGGCGGAACCAGACGCGATCCCCCGTCGTCACGATGTTGCGCTCCTGCGTCGAGAGGCTCCGCAGCAGCCAGCGGACGACGCAGCGGTACTCGTGGCCGTCGTCTCCCTGGACGACGCACACGTCACGATAGACGCGCAGCACTCGGCCCGGCCGACATGCGGCGATATCGACCGACGGCATGTCGGCCGGCTCGGTGCCGTCGGGATTCGCCACGGGGGGGGTGTCGTCCTGGATGATCGTGCGACGGCGCGAGAGGTCGCCTCGCGCGCGGACGCGCTCGTTCGAGGTCGGGCTGTCTTCGACCGTGGCGTCCTGTTCGTGCAGCTTGCGCGTCCAGGCGTTTTCTCGCGGCACGCCGTTGCGATTCTTCCGCAACTCGACCCGCACCTTCTTCTTCTTGGCCATGCCTGCCTCCCTCGTCTATCGGATCCATCGTCCATTGTATCGCCGAATGCACGGGTGTCAGGCAGCATGTGAGCAAGATTCGGGCAGGGGCCAGGAGTCTTCAAGCAAAAGCCTCCGAAACTTCAACAAAAACTCATGATCCGACAACGACTTACGCCGTATCATTGACTCTGCCGGAATCGCGGCATCCTCTTTGCGTTCGTATCAGACACGATCTCAGTGAAGCCGGCGAGAAAACGATTCCAGGTTACACAACCGGATCCCCGAGCATACAGAGACTCATGAATACATCCTGTATGAATCCCCTGACTCTCCCGAAAGACACTGAGTACCTCAGCGTCTACGAGAGCGATGTCGTCGAAATGCCTCTGCTGCTATCCGGCATACAGATGTCGGCCCTGGAGCAGGTGGCGCACAACCGCGGTCTGACGGCCGCCGGGATGGTGCGGCAACTCTTGCGAGAGTTCATGGCCGCCCAACCGATGCGAACGGCCTGATCGGCCTTCGCGTCCCCCATACTCCCTAACCCGCCATGCGGCTCTCCGGGCGTCGGCACAGCCCGGAGAGCTAGCAGCGGGTCTTTTCGTTATTCTCGTCTCCTCTTTCCCACCTTCGCATCTCGCCTAGTGTGCCGCATGGTCGCGAAATGCCCGAAACTCGCCCAATGTCCTGCATGACGGGTAATCTTCATAATCCACATCTTCCCGAGATGACGAAAACAACTGCGTCGGGTGGAAGTTGGTCTCGGGGAGGCGGGACGCCTCTTGGAGACGGTGGGCTGTTCCAGGTTCGTTAAACCGCGAGATCGTCTGGGGAGACGGTTTCGCACAGCCAACCCATTCCTGATGAGTCCAGATGGGCCTTCGTAGGCTCTGTACTGATCGACTCCTCACCCACCCGGAGAGATAGGGAGCCTCTCGAATGCGAAGGAACTGGATCATCAAGGGGGCAGGGATGCTCGCTTGCGGTCTCGCCATCATCACCTTGACGGTGGGAACGGCGACGGCGGCGGACGACAAGATGTTGGAGCAGCTCAAGGCACGGCTCGACGCGCTGGAGCAGCAGAACAAAGATTTGATGGAGAAGGTCAAGGCGAGCGGGCCGTACCAGCCGGTCTACCTGGAAGCACCGGTAGCGGCCAAGAACGAGATCAACAAGCAGGTCGATGACTATCTCAAGGAGAAGGACGCCAAGAAGAAGGCCGAGGATGCGGCGAAGGCGGCCCAGAAGGAGGCCGACGGCTTCGTGGTCGGCAGCGACCTAGCGATGACGGCGAAATGGAACATCAACGGCCCCTCCGGCCTCAGCTTCCAGAGTGCGAACGGCGACTTCAAGTCGCACATCGGGTTCTACATGCAGGAAGACTTCAATTGGTTCAGCCAGAGCCGCAACCTGCGCGGCCCGACGCAACTAGGCCCGTACTCCGACGGGACGTTCTTCCGTCGTATCCGCCCGTTCTGGGAAGGCACGGCGTATGATACCTTCGAGTGGAATATCATGCCCGCCCTGGAGCAAGTCCAGAACAACCTGATCAACCTCGACGAAGTCTTCGTCGGTGTCTACGGCATCCCAGGCATCGGCAGGGTCCGCGTCGGCCACTTGAAGATCCCGCAGGGTCTCGAAGGCAACCAGTTCAGCAGCAGCCGCGTCCAGACCTTCCAGGAGAACGCCGCCTACACCGACGCCTTCTACAACATCTTCGGCACCGGCATTTGCTTCATGAACTCCTTCTTCGACGACCGCATGACCTACCAGTCGATGTTCTATCGAGACGACTCCACCTACACCGGGAACACACGAGGCAACAACACCGGCGTGGACTTCGGCGACGGTGACTACGCGGCGACCGCCCGTATGACCGCCCTGCTCCTCGACGAGTCCGAGGATCGCCACCTGCTCCATGTCGGACTTTCGGGCACCTACCGGAAGGCCGAGAATGCCCCGAATTCCGGCCTCACGACCGGCCCGTCCACCGGCGGCACGAGGGGCCCCTCGCAGGTCGAATTCGCGGCTCGCCCCGAACTGCGCGATTCTCAGGGTGGCTTCCCCACCGCTGGCGCTCTGCCTGGAAACAGCACCCGCATGGTGGACACGGGTGCCCTCGCCGGCAAGGGATCGACCGTGATCGGGAGCGAACTGCTGTACATCCTCGGGCCGTTCTCCGCCCAGGGGGAGTGGGCCATGAACTACGCCAACGACGTGACCAGCGGTGTGGCGGCCACGCGGACCACCCGCTCGTCGATCAATACCCAGACGCGGTCGTTCAACGGCGGCTATGTCCAACTATCCTACTTCCTCACAGGGGAGACTCGACAGTACGACAAGACCTATGGCCGCCTCGGCAGCAACTACATCGCCAACCGCCCGTTCAGCAACTTCTGGCTGAAGCGCGACGAGAACGGCGGCCTGTCGTGGGGCACCGGAGCATGGGAAGTGGCGGCCCGCTACTCCTACCTGAACCTCAACGACG
>JANXSH010000340.1 GCA_025356615.1 Planctomycetia bacterium
CATCGCGAACATGGTCCCGCGTTTCAGCACCTGAAGTTTCACGCCCATCTCGAACATATCAGCGGCAGGGGCCATGATGACATCGGCCTGTTCGGCCTGGGCGAGCATCTCGCGGACGAGGTCCGACGACCCCGACTCGCGGCACGCCTGGTTGATCGAGCCGGTCATCACATACGCCGCCCCCATCAGGAACGCCGCCGCGCAGGACGCGGGCGTGGCGATGCCGCCCGCCGCGCCGACGCGGAGGGGGACATCGTAGCGGTGCTCGGCCTGGAGCCGGTCGCGCAGGGCGATCAGGGTCGGGATGAGCGTGATGGCGGGGCGGTTGTCGGTGTGTCCGCCCGAGTCGGCCTCGGCGGTGATGTCCTGGGCCACCGGGACGCGCCGGGCGAGCCGGGCCTGCTCGTCGCTCAGGTGTCCCGCCTGGACGAGTTCGGCGAGCATCTTCTCGGGCGGCGGGGAGAAGAAGCGCGTGGCGACCTCGACGCGCGACACCTTGGCGATGATGCGATTCGGCGCGACCACTTGCCCATGAGCGCCGATGTGTATGCCTGCGGTGCGGAAGCGGACGACGGGCAACGTCAGGTCGAGGTAGGCCGACGCCTCGACGAGGCGGACGCCGCGCGCCAGGTAGAGTTCGACGACCTCGGTCTCGTGGCGAGGCTCGCCGGGGCTGTGGATGAGGTTGAAGCCGTGCGGCAATTCTCCGACGCTCGACTGGAGCCGATCGACGGCCGACGTGATGCGTCCGATAGACAGGCCCGCCGCCCCGAAGAAGCCGAGCATCCCGGCGCGGGCCATCGCCTCGACGATCTCGACGGAGCCGATGCCGTTGGCCATCGATCCGGCGAGGTAGGCGAAGCGCAATCCATGATCCCGACGGAAAGAGGAATCGCCGAGCGCCTCGGGCCGAACGCCGGGCACGACGATCGGCCCGCCGTCGTCGAGGCGCAGGGGATCAGTCGCCAGGCGCAGGGGTCGGTAGGAGTGCAGTTCGGAGAGCAGGTCCGTCGCGGGGGTCATGGTGCGGACTCGGGGCGGGCAAGGAGCGAATCACTTCATGATAGGTGATGAGGTGAGATGCTCAACCAAGAGAATGGAACGGGAAGCATAACCTCGTCTTCCCGGTGAGCATTTCCGCCCTGGTGTTCATGCTCTGCTGGAACTTCCTCGACGCCTCCCCGTTCCACCTGCACGCGCTGACCTTCCGGCAGGCGTTCGCCGTGGTGTTCCTACTCGGCCTGCTCGGCGACCTCCTCTAGAAGTCTTACATGGCGAGCTCCTCGCTCCGGTCACGCATGCGCCCCGGCGTTGGTGGAATCCCGCGAACCCGTGCCCTTGATGAGGTGCCCCGCCTCGATCGAGACCGCCGCCCACGCATAGCTGTCCGCGTTGTCCAGCGTGTCCGCGATCGACAGGGTGTCGTAGCCGGGATCCCATGCGTAACTGTGGTCATCGACGCCCCAGTACTTGTGGGACGCCTCGTGAATGATGACCCGGGCCGCCGCCTGATGCGTGTAGCCCCCCGTGTGCATCTTGTCGAAGTTGATGTGGATCTCGCCGTTTCGGATGCCGGAGAACAAGCCCTGCTGCATCCCCGCGCCCTGAGCGAGGATCGTGAACTTCCGCCCGAACAGGTTGACGCTCTTCTCCTTGGGAGAAGAGACATAGCCGTGCGTGGTGACATTCTGCGGGTCCACCGCGTTCGTCTGCTGCCCGCCGTGAATCGTCCTGTTGGCGGCGTCGATGTCGATCAGATACACGCCCGTGTTGAGGTGGAACGAGATGCTGAGCATGCCCATCCTGATCTTGTTGAGTACCGACCGCCGGTTGTTCTCGCGCAGGCTCCTCAGCGCCAAAGGGGCATCGACCACGTTGTTGTCGAGCGTCCCGCCCCTCGCCGCATCGAGCCCGAAGTGGTAGTTCACGATGCTCGTGAAGGGCTCGCCTTCGGGACGCCGGAAGAACACCACCTTGTCGAACTTGGCGACGGTGTCGCGCATGATCTTTCGCGCCCGCGCCGCCGCGTTCAGGATGTCGGTCCGGACGTTCTGAAGAGGGTAGTCGTCGCCACGCGCACTCGAGTAGGCGATCGTCACGGCGGGCGACAACACCCTGACCTTGTTCGTATGCTTCATACCGCTGCCCCCTCTCTAAACTCGACTGAGGCCGATCTACTCACGCGGAGTGTACCCGGAAACGCGAGAATTCGTGCTGTTTCAGAGTAATTCCCGGTGAACGGCGATGCTGTTGGATGCCTCGTCTTGGTCTCCGCAAGCTCTTGATAAGAAACAGTCGCCACTCGGGCAAGGGCAGGAGAACCGCATGGGCCGCGCCGTTGGTCCGCTCGATCACCGTCTTCGGCCTCCGGGCCACCCCCTGCGATACGCAGATCGGGGTAGGGACTTCGTTGCCGCGCCTTCACCTTGCCCCCCCTACTCCCCTGCGATAGCATACACTCACACATCCTGCCACGGAGGGCTATCGTCATGGGCGTCTTGCGCGACCTCTACCGAACCTGGCTCGTCTCCCGGCACAGCCCGGCTCACTGGCAACTGCGTCCCCGCACGATCGATCGGCGAATCTTCCGCCACGTCGTCATCGACAACGAGTACGCCTTGCCCAATCGCTTTCGTCCCGAAGACACGATCCTCGACATCGGCGGGCACGTCGGCTCATTCAGCCTCGCCGTCCTACGACGCGGCGCGGGGATGGTCCACACCTGCGAGCCGGACGCGGAGAATTTCGAGGTACTCGTCAACAACCTCGCGCCGTACTGGGACCGCGTTCGGCTCCGCCGGAAGGCGGTCTGGCACGAGCCATCGACCGCGCTCGGCCTGCACAACCCGATCGACCCGCGCAACACCGGCGCGGGGCAGGTGTGTCTGGAGTCGCCCGCCCAGGCCGTCGCGGTCGTCGCCTTCGACGACCTCGTCCGCGAGATCGCCGGCGGGAGACGACTGCGGCTCGTCAAACTCGACTGCGAAGGCGCGGAGTGGCCGATCCTCCTGTCCTCGCAATGCCTGCACCTCATCGACGAATTGTGCGGCGAGTACCACCTCACGCCGCTGCCGGAGGCGTTCTCGGTGCCGGACTACGAGACGTTCACGCCGGAGGTTCTGCGCAAGTGCCTCGAGGGCGCGGGCTTCTCCGTGCGGCTGGTGCCTACGGGGGAGGAGCCGTTCCCGACGGGGCTATTCTTCGCAAAGAGGATTAGCCACGGATGAACACAGATAAG
>JANXSH010000346.1 GCA_025356615.1 Planctomycetia bacterium
ACCCACTGGTGAGGCTGTTGCTGGTAGGCATAGCGCTGGTACTACGCAACGTGTGGGTGTGGCTGCACTACGCGGTCCTCTCGACCCCCCGACGAGGGGGCCGGAGACTCGAGCTGGACAGGCTGACCCTCGAGACGATGCGGCTGTGGCTACTACACCAGGCCGAGGAGGTCCTGGGAGTGGATGACACCGTCGAGTCGGAACGCCCTATGTTTCAAGACCTTACGGCTTGCATTCGACAGGCCACGAGTTTGCTTCTACTGAGACTTCGCGATTCACCCTTCTCGGATAGCCTTCTAGACGACACTCAGAATGCCTGACGCACGCGAAAAGGATCACTTGCTCGCGGCGTACCTGGAGAAGCGGTCTCGCGTGGGGTGAGCGGGGCAGGTTCATGGTACGATCCCTTCGAGAATCGAGTGAGGAGAACCACACGACTGGGCTTTGTCACCATCAGGCCCGACTCAGATACACGTCTCGTACTCCCGCCTGATTTCGCCTCCTACAAGGTCGTCATCGATCGCAGTCGAGGGTCGTCTCGATGGTCCTTTCCTCCCGGCTCTCCTTCTTACCCGACCGGACGCCCTCGCCCGACAAAACGCCGACCAGCCCCTTGTTGCAACCGCGTCGCGCTGTTAAACTCCTTCTATCGATGCCTCGTGGTGCTTTAGGGGGAAATCGATGCACGGCAGGTCATTCACCATCCTGCAAGGGATGTTCGTTATCGCGTTTTGGGGGTGTCTCTCCTCTGGGGATGTCCATGCCCGGCAACCCAACGGGGCGCTCGCCGTTAGCCCGGTGTCTGTCGTCCTCGATGACCCCGAGGCCGGCCAGCAAGTCCTCGTGGCCGGGGCCGATCGATCGATCGACCTCACCCGGCTCGCTACCTACTCGATTCTCGACCCGAAAATCGCCTCCGTCGATCCGTCGGGACTCGTCCAGCCCAAGGCCGAGGGCCGAACCACCCTCGTCGTCCGGCACGGCAAGGGCGAGGCGCGGATCCCCGTCGAGGTACGCGGATTGCTCGCGCCGACGCCCGTCTCGTTCGAGAACCAGATCATCCCTTTGTTGACCCGCAGCGGGTGTAACTCCGGCGCGTGCCACGGCAAGGCCGAGGGGAAGAACGGCTTCAAGCTGAGCGTCTTCGGCTTCGACACCGAGGCGGACCACCAGGCGCTCACGATGGAGGCGCGCGGTCGGCGCGTCCTGCTCGCGTCCCCCGAAAACAGCCTGATCCTGCGCAAGGCCACCGGGCAGGTCGGTCACAAGGGCGGCAAGAGAATCGACCCTAACGGCCCGCACTACAAGCGCCTCCATCGCTGGATCGGCGAGGGCGCTCGCTTTGGCGTCGGCATGCCCGCTGTCACCCGCATCGAGGTCGAGCCGGCCGAGCAAATCCTCGCCTTCGACGGGTCACAACAACTGCGTGTGACCGCCATCGACGCCGACGGACATCGTCGTTGCGTCACGGCGGATGCCGAGTACGAATCTAACGCGACCACCGTCGCCGGGGTCGATGCGCGAGGCCGGATCCTGGCCCAGGCGATCCCCGGTCAGGCCGCCATCCTCGTTCGCTACCTGGGGCATGTGTCCCTCTGCCGAGTGACGATCCCCCGTCCCGGCGTGCGTTTCACCCGACCGGTCGAGGTCAACTTCATCGACAAGCTGGCCTGGGACAACCTGGCCCGCCTGGGCATCGCCCCCGCCGAGTTGGCCGACGACGCGACCTTCCTCCGTCGGGTCTTCCTCGACACCATCGGCACCTTGCCGACCGAGAAGGAGGCGCGGGCGTTCCTCGCGGATACGAAGGCCGACAAACGATCCCGACTGATCGACGACCTCCTTCAGCGACCGGAGTACGCCGACTACTGGGCGATGCGCTGGTCCGACCTGCTCCGCGTCGATCGCGACACGATCACGAGCGCCGGGGCCGTCGCCATGACGCGCTGGCTACGCAAACAGTTCGCCGACAACCGGCCCTACGACGAGATGGTCCGGGGCATCCTCACGGCGCGCGGCAACACCGCCGACGAGGGGCCGGCCTCGATCTACCGGGCCTTGACGACGCCGGAGGAGATGAGCCGATCGTTCAGCCAACTCTTCCTCGGCGTGCGCATCCAGTGCGCCCAGTGCCACCACCACCCCTCCGACCGCTGGGGGCAGGAGGACTATTTCGCGCTGGGCGGCTTCTTCACCGGCATCGGCCGCAAGTCGTTGCCGGGCGGGGCGATGTCCCTCTTCGCCCAGAAGGGCACCGAGTTGAACCACCCACGCACCGGCAAGCCCGTCCCCGCCCGCGCCCTCGGCGCTCCCGTCGCCCACTTCGACGGTGCCTCGGATCGGCGAATCGTCCTGGCGCGCTGGATGACCGCGTCGGACAACCCGTTCTTCGCGCGCGCCATCGCGAATCGGCTGTGGTCGCACTACTTCGGGCGCGGCCTCGTCGAAGCCCTCGACGACATGCGCGCCACCAACCCCGCGACGAACGAGCCGCTCCTCGCCGCCCTCGCGAAACACTTGATCGACGAGAAGTACGACCTCAAGGCATTCACTCGCACCTTACTGAAGTCGCGCCTCTACCAACTCGCCGGACCGCCTGCGGGGGGAGCCATCGACGAGCAGAACTTCTCGCACGCCCAGCCCCGCGCGATCCCCGCCGAGGTGTTGCTCGACGCGATCTCGCAGGCGACCGGCTCGCCGGAGAAGTTCAACGGCTGGCCGAAGGGTTATCGGGCCATCCAGGTCTGGGACAACCGCATGCCGTCGTACTTCTTCCGCATCTTCGGGAGGCCCGTCCGGGCGAGCGTGTGCGAGTGCGAGCGGAGCAACGAGCCGAGCATCACCCAGGCGCT
>JANXSH010000381.1 GCA_025356615.1 Planctomycetia bacterium
CGCGCCTGGCGAACGTCTCGGTCCGCCTGACGGGCACCGACAGCCAGGGCAACCCCGTCGATGTCACGATCGCCGCAGACAACAGCGGCAACTACTCGTTCACCAACCTCGAGCCGAGCGACGCGGCGGGCTACACCGTCACCGAGGGCGCGACGCCCGGCCTGCTCGACGGGACCGACACCATCGGCCCGGTCGGCGGCACGACGGGCAACGACTCGTTCACGATCGTCCTGCCGCAGAACACCATCGCCCCGGCGAACGACTTCGGCGAGTTGCCCCCCTCCAGCCTCGCGGGCACCGTCTTCCGCGACGACAACAACAACGGCGTGCAGGATGGGACCGAGCCGGGCATCGCGGGCGTGACCGTGACGCTCACCGGCACGAACGACCTCGGCGTCCTGGTCCCGCTGACCGCGATTACGGATGGCAGCGGCGCGTTCGAGTTCATCGACCTCCGCCCCGGCAGCTATACCGTCACCGAGACCCAGCCCAGCCAGTACGGCGACGGCAAGGACACGCTCGGCTCTCAGGGCGGCCTCCTCGGGAACGATGTCGTCAGCAACGTCTCGCTCGTCGCGGGCATCGACGCGACCGGGTACACCTTCGGCGAACTCGGCACGGCGCTCTCGGGCAAGGTCTTCCTCGACCGCGACCGCGACGGCACCGTCACGGTGGGCGATGGCAACCTCGGCGGCGTGACGATCCAACTCTACGACTCGCTGAACAGCCTCGTCGGCACGACGACCACGCTCCCCGACGGGACGTACTCCTTCGCGAATCTGCCTGCGGGGAATTACCGCGTCGTCGAGACGCAACCCAACGGCTACGGCAGCAGCACGCCGAACTTCCGGGCCGTGTCGGTCCCAACGACGGGTCTCACCAACATCGACTTCGGCGAGACGCTGTCGAGCCTCGCGGGCACGGTCTACGTCGATCGCGACGGGACGAACAGCCTCACGGGGGCAGACCTCCGGCTCGGCGGCGTGACGGTGACGCTCACCGGCACCGACGCCAACGGCACGGGCGTCTCGGCCTCCACGACGACGCTCGCCGACGGGACGTATTCGTTCACGGACCTCCTGTCGGGCAACTACACCGTCACCGAGACGCAACCCGCCGTCTGGAACGAAGGCGCGGACACGCTCGGCAGCCTCGGCGGCACCCTCCGACAGGACATCACGGGCAACATCGGCGTGGTTCAGGGTGTCGATGGGGTCAGCTACGACTTCGGCGAGCGCGGCTCGGCGATCTCGGGCTTCGCCTACTACGACAAGAACCGCGACGCCACGTTCGGGGCGACCGAAGTGCCGCTCCTCGGCGTGACGATCACCCTCCGCGACTCGTTGGGGAACACGATCGGCACGCAGCTCACCGACGGCAACGGCTTCTATGCGTTCAGCAACCTGCCCACCGGCGACTACTCGATCACCGAGTCGCAGCCGACCGGCTACGGCAGCAGCACGCCGGATGTCGTCGCCAAGACACTGCCGCTAGCGGGGCTGACGAATCAGGACTTCGGCGACACGAAGACCAGCCTCTCGGGCCGCGTCTACCTCGACCAGAACCAGAACGATGCCCGCGACACCACGGAGCCGGGCATCGGCGGCGTGACGGTGACGCTCGCTGGCACGACTGTCAACGAGCAGCCCGTCACCCTGACCACGACGACGGCGGCAGACGGGACGTATCACTTCGACGAGTTGCTCGCCGGCAACTACTCGATCACGGAGACGCAGCCGGCGCGTTATAACGACGGTGCGGAGACCGTCGGCACCAGCGGCGGCACGAGCCTGGTGGACGACGTGTTCAGCAACATCGACCTGATGCCGGACCTGCCGGGTATCGACTACGACTTCGGCGAAGTCGGCACGACCCTGTCGGGCAAGGTCTTCGTCGATCACAACCGCGACGGCGTGGCACAGAGGGGCGAGGCCGGCCTGGGCGGCGTGAGCATCGATCTCTACGAGGGCAACGTCCGCATCGCCACCACGAAGACGAAGGCCGACGGCACCTACGCTTTCCTCAACCTGCCTACGGGGAATTATCGCGTCGTCGAGACTCAGCCGATCGCCTACGGCAGCAGCACACCGAACAGCTCGAATGTCACCCTCCCGCTGACCGGCAAGACGAACGTGAACTTCGGCGAAACGACCGGCGGGGTCTCCGGCTCGGTGTGGATCGACAGCAACAACGACGGAGTCCGCGAAAGCGACGAGGTCGGCATCGCGAACACGCTCATCACGCTCACGGGGACGGATGTCCTGGGCCACCCCGTCTCCAAGAGCGTCCAGACCGACCCGCAGGGGTTCTACTCCTTCACGGACCTCCTGAAGGGCACCTACCGGCTCGCCCGCGCCGACTTGCCCCCCGGCTTCTTCCCCGGCACGAACCACCTCGGCTCCCTCGGCGGCTCGACTGCGGTGGACGTGTTCGGCACCGCCCTGCCCGGCGGCGTCTTCGGCACGCAGTACGACTTCGCCGCCATCCCGATCCCCTCCTTCGACCCCGGCGTGGCTCAGGCCGTGATTCGGATTCCGCCGCTCCTCGCCTTCGCCCCCTCGACCAGCGCGATCGTCCCGGCGGCGGGATTCATCGACCCGCTGTTCGGCTTCGGCCCGAGCCAGAGCCGGCCGGATCGGTTCATCGACACATTCGGCACCTCTGATGTCACGGTCGAGCAGGGCGTGGCACGGCTCGCTGGGTTCGTCTACCACGACCGTAACAGTAACGGCGTCCCGGACGAGACCGAGGAGGGCATCTTCGGCGTCCCGGTGACGCTCTCCGGCGTCACCGCGAAGGGCCGATCCTTCTCGAGGGTGACGACGACCGACGACAGCGGTGCCTACTCCTTCGACCAACTGCCCCCCGGCAGCTACTCGGTGTATCGCACGCTGCCGGAAGGCTTTCTCGACAGCAAGCACGGCATCGGCATGGTCAACGGGGCGGCTTCGGGCGAAGTTTCGCCCAGCAACTTCAGTCGCATCGTGTTGCAGGATGGTAACACGGGCCTCGACTACAACTTCGCCGAGGTCCAAGCGGCCGCCCTGCGCGGCGTCGTCTGGGTTGCCAACGAGGAACTCGACGAGGAGGGCAACATGCTCTCCGTCGTCGGCAAGGGCGGCGTGACGGTCCTCCTCACCGGCAAGGACGACCGCGGGGGTGTCGTCCGGCGTGTCGTGAAGAGCGACGCCGAGGGGCACTACGCCTTCGAGCGGATCTACCCCGGCGAGTACGCGGTCCGGGTTTCGACGCCGCGCGGCTTCCGTGCGGTCGAGGCGCAGGCGGGCAACAAGGGCGGGACGGCCCAGGAGAAGAAGCAGATCGACCGGATCCGCCTGAAGGCCGGCGACCGGGGGACGGAGTACGAGTTCTACCAAGAGGGGACCGGCGAGATCAACGGCCGAGTGGGCACCACCGATGTCGAGGTCGTCCTGACCGGAACCGACCGCGAGGGCCGAACGGTCGAGCGGAAGACGACGACCGACGCGAAGGGCAACTACCTCTTCTCCGCCCTGCCCCCCGGCAAGTATCGGGTCGAGGTGAAGGCCGACCCCGGCAAGGAGACCGGGACGAAGTCGCCCGCGCGGGTGCCGGCGAGCGACGCCGTCGCCGTGGAAGAGATCACGCTCGGTGCCGACGGCCGGGCGACCGGGCCGGACTTCACCCCGAGCGGCGGGGACGAGTGAGTCCGTGGGATGGGTCGAGCGGAGAGAGGGCCGGATTCGATGACGGAAGGCCGACTCTTTCGGCAGAACGACCCCGTTCAGCAGCCGGCTGAGCGGGAGTGCCGTGACCTCATTCGCGTGGCCGGTCTGCCGTAGCGCAGCGTTCGGCTCGTCTATTTTTCATTGCTCTCGGCGAGCCTCCGGTCGGAACACGACGGTTCCAGACGAACTCTTCAGGTCCCAGACGCTACGGAGATGGATCTCCGCCCCTGGGCCAAGCCGGTCGAGGATGGCGTCCAGGGCGGTCGCATTCTCGCACAGGAACCAGTCCGAGGAGGTGCCCATCCTCGGGAAACGCACCTCGACCAGGACGGGCGGTTTCTCCTCGAACAGTTTCCCAACCGCCGTGAGAACCGCATTGGTGTCGGATAGGAATGACGTACTCATCACTGCCCTCCCTCGACGAGTTTGGCTGCCGCAGCCAGTTCCGGGGTAATGGTCTCGTTGAACCACTCATGGATACGCACCCCACGGAACCGCAACACGATTCGCCGCCACCACGACGGCCGGGCCTCGATGTGTATGGCGTTCACTGCGGGATCGGGCGTTCCGCCGGGTGTCCGCACGAGTCGGAGTCGCAACCAGCGAAACACACTTATTGGGATCTCGACAACGGCTAGTTCGCCCTGCTTCCCAGCAGCATGTACTGCCTCGAGGATTGCTTCGGGACCGATCGAATCGTCCGACCGGAACAACGAAAGTCCGACTTCGCCCTCACGCAATCGAAATTCGGTCGGTTTCACGTTGCCTTTACGGACCACCACCACTCGGAGAACCCCCTCCTCGGGCACGCGGCACCTCCAACTTCGGGTTCACGAGATTCGGCAGTTACAGACTCAGGAACCCGATCATGCGATCATTGCTACGGCATCATGGTCCGTAGCGGAGAGGGAATCGGCCGCTGGAATGCTGCCCACGATACCAGAGGGGTCGCTGAACGACCCAACTCAGCAGCCGGGGCCGCCAAGCATGGACAAGACTCCGGGGCCAGCGCGGTGCGGCCCGGTCTGCTGCAGAGCCTGGTTCGGCCCATTCCCGGAGGCACCGCCAACACAACTCACCTGTCCGACCCGAATAGCCGTCGGAGCGTCGCGCCATCCAAGTCCCGCAACACCACGGCGGCGACCACGTCCAGAACAACTAGTACGACCAGGCAAGACCACACCGCCATGAACGACCGCATCTGCCAGCGCCTGGCCCGCATCCAGCCGAACCCTAGAGCAAGCAAGATCCCCACCGGCAGAGCCGGGCAGAGAACGAGGCAGAAAGTGCAAAGGACCGCGACTGACCACTCCTGGTGGCGGTAGAAGGCGATCAGGATGCCGAGGTAGCAGCCCACAACGGGAATAAGCATGTGCAACAGGGTGAGGCCAAACGCCCTTTGCCAGGCCATCTGCCAGATGTACTCCTGCTCCACAGTTGCCTCCGCCGAACGAACCGGCTCACCTGCCAGACCTGGGTAGCCGTATCATATCGCGCGACAGGAAGCCCGGTCAGGTGCGGCGCCTGGTTCGGCGCTCTCGATTGGGTAATGCTATCCACGATCTTGCCTCCTGTCAACCGTCCTGTTGTCCCCGACCGCGATCTTCTCGCAACCGATCAGGCGGCGCAACTAGCTGCTGTTGTTCGCTTTGCGGCATCCGGACGCCGAGAAGCGTTCGCCCAGCGTTGCTCGTTGTTGCGCGGCCCCTGCCCATTCCTGTTGTTCTCGCGTTCGCTTATCGTCGCACTCTGCGCGGTTGATCGATCATCCGCGCAATTCGCCGGAACAATTCGATCAACCCCGGCACGAACGGCAGCCCCATCACGGCGAAGCCGAGCATGATCCCGGATGACTTCCCCGCAGCGGCGGAGGCTCACTTCTTCTTGGACGACTCCTTGTGCGACGTGAGAGTTACCGTCGTCTCGGCGACGACCTTGTCGTCCTGCGTGGTCTTCCTCGTCCGCTTGACGAGTCCGCCCGGAACGCTGTCGCTGAAGTAGAGTTGGAAATCGACCACCGTGTTGCCCTTCTTGTGCGTCCCGGCGAGCAACTTGCACTTGATCTCTTTGCCGGCGACCTCGAGGGTGTGCTCCTTGTCGCCCACCTTCGCTCCGAACTCCTGGAAGATCGCGTCGAGGTGCGCCTTCTTGATCTTGGCGGGGTAGGTGATCTTCGTCGGGGCCGATTCGACGGTGCCCAGGAACTCCTTCTCGACCACGACCGCGCGAACGACGACCTTGTCGTTCGAGACGCTCAAGAGGGTGTAGGTGACGACCTTCTCATCGATGCCGTCGGGGAGATCACTTTTCTCTTCCCCGGTCAACGCCGTCTTCTCGCTGTGAACGGCGACGGCTCCGGGCTTGAAGTTCGCCCAGAACTTGTACTTGGGGTTGTCCACGAGACCGTTGTCAGGCTCGGCGGCGGAGACCGCCGATAGGGGCAGCGATACGAGAAGGGCTACGATCACCAATAGTCCGCGCATCATGGTCGAGGCTCCTGGGAAAAACGGAATCACTCCTGTTGTACGCCCGCCGGGAGAAAGATCCAATTATCCAGATCGAAAATAGTGCCGCAATGATCTCTTCACGATTGCCCTCTCTCCCTGCCCTCCTATAATCGTCTCTGCCACCCGACCACCCCATGCGAGGCACCAGGTATGAGTCCTCTGAATCGCCGACAGCTTCTCCAAAACCTGCTCGGCGGCCTCGTCCAAACGACCGGGGCCGTCCTCCTTGCCCGCGCCGTCCTCACACCCAGCGAGAGCCAGGCTGCCCCTTCAGGCACCCTCGAGGAACGCGCCGACCAGGTGGCCGCAGAGCAAGGGCCGCTCCCCGAAGGCGAAGGCGAGCAGTTCACGGCGTTCGTCAACGGCGGGTTCGTCAATGGCGGCGGCTTCCGCAAAGGTGGCTTCGCCAACGGCGGGTTCCGCAACGGCGGTGGCTTCAAAAAAGGTGGCTTCGTCAACGGCGGCTTCAACAACGGCGGCTTCCGTAAAGGCGGGTTCGTCAACGGCGGCTTCCGCAACTGATCGGTCTCTCGTCGGGTGAAGGGAACGGTCGACGCGATGACTCCCTCGGGACCGCTGGAATTGCTCGTCGTGCAGCCCACGCCGTTTTGCAACATCGATTGCTCGTACTGTTATCTCCCCGACCGACAGAACACGAAGAAGATGACCCTGGAGACGCTGGATCAGGCGCTCCGGTGGGTCTTTTCCAGCGGCCTCGTCCGCGAGCCGTTCACGCTCCTCTGGCACGCCGGCGAGCCGCTCGTGATGCCCCTGCCGTTCTACGTCGAGGCCACGCGCCTCCTGGCGAAGCACAACAGCCAGAACGTGGAGATCAACCACTCGTTCCAGACCAACGCCACCTTGCTCGATGCCGACTGGTGCGACTTCATCCTCGAACACGATGTCCACATGGGCGTCAGTGTAGACGGCCCCGCCTTTCTGCACGACGCACACCGCCGCACGCGCCAGGGTCAAGGGACACTCGACCGCGTCCTGCGCGGCGTTCGTTTGCTCGTCGAACACGACATCCCGTTCTACGTCATCAGCGTCCTGACGGCCGACTCGCTCCTCTATCCCGACGAACTCTTCGATTTCTACCGGGAGCAAGGCATCACCAGCGTCGCGTTCAACGTGGAAGAGATCGAGGGGCCGAACACGTCCTCGTCCCTCCTGGGCTTTCAGATGCAGGAGCGATTCCGCCGGTTCATGACGCGCTTCATCGCCCTCGCCGCGCGTGCCGACCCGCCGTTGTCCGTGCGCGAGCATTCGAGTGCCGTGGGAGCGATCTTGGGAACGCGGTGCCTGCCCGGTTCGCGCACACAAGAGAACAAGCCGTGGGCCATCGTCAACGTCGATTGCGAAGGCAACTTCGGCACCTACTCGCCCGAGTTGCTGGGCCTCTCGAGCGTTCGTCACGGCAGTTTCGCGTTCGGCAACGTCGCCCGCGATTCGCTCGAGTCCGTCCTCGCGTCCGAGCGATTCGCCGGGCTGGAAGCGGAGATCGCGCGCGGCGTCGAGATGTGCCACGAAACCTGCCGCTATTTCTCCTTCTGCGGCGGGGGCGCTCCCGCCAACAAGCACTTCGAGAACGGCACGTTCGCCTCGACGGAAACGCTGTTCTGCCGGTTACACAAGCAGGTGTGTGTCGATGTGGGACTGGGCTGGCTCGAAAAGAACCGACAGGCCAAAATGCAGCGAACCGAAGAGGCACCGAGAACACCGAGAAATACACAGAAGGAAGAGAGTGTAAAGACTGAAAACAAGTGCGTGTACAAATGATACTCCGCAGTGTTAGCGCTACAGCGCTAAATGTGAGGATGTAGGGGGGAATCAGTCCCCTCTCCCCCAAGTACAGGGGCGAGGGGAGTAGCGCTGGAGTGTTAGGTACTCCCCGATTGTCGCCTGACACGCCAGCGAGGGAACCAGGACCGGGGCTGTCTACTCATTCCTCCGGGGGCTTATTCCTCTGTCGTCTGATGTGCCCTCTCTGCCCGCGCCGAGTCGATCCGCGCATTCGTAGTACCCGAATCGATGTGACCGAAATCCCAGCAGGAAATGAGCGAACCCATGCACGCATGGCACGATGTGACGCCCGGACACGGACTCCCCCAAGAGTTCACCGCCATCATCGAGATCCCGATGGGCTCGAGCGTCAAGTACGAGTTGGACAAGGAGACGGGTATGCTCCGCGTGGACCGCATCCTCTACTCGGCGGTGTACTACCCCGCGAACTACGGCTTCGTGCCGCAAACCCTCGCCGAGGACGACGACCCGCTCGATGTCCTCGTGCTGTGCCAGGAGACCGTCGCCCCGCTGACCCTCATGGCGGCGCGGACGATCGGGCTGATGACGATGATCGACGGGGGCAAGAAGGACCACAAGATCCTGGCCGTCGCGCGGGACGACCCCGAGTACAACGGGATCAAGGACGCCATCGAGTTACCCCCGCATCGGCTCAACATGCTGCGGCGCTTCTTCCTGGACTACAAGCAGCTCGAGGGCAAGAGCGTCGAGGTCGATGCGATGGAGCCGGCCGAGAAGGCGTGGCCGGTGATCGAAGAGGCGCTGACTCGCTACAGCAATCAACGCCGCAAGGGGTTCAAGATGATGGGGGAGCATTGAGCGCGTCCGGCGTGGAACATCGTCCACGCGAGATTGTCAAAGGAAGGCGGGAAGGGTATCTCGGTTGGTGGGAGTCCAGTAGGGTAATGGGACGATGAGGGCACGATTCCATGACCACCAGTTCGCATCCACTCGCCTCCGTCGGGGGTGACGCGGCCGATCGCTTTCGCCGTCTCGCGGACGAGTGGAAGGAAAAGTCGAAGCACCTCTCGAACACGGCCCGAATGGTCATGCCGCGACCCTACCAGCGGATCATCGGCATGGGCAGGGAAGCCCTGCCGTACATCTTCGAGGAGTTGCGACGCGAACCGGACCCGTGGTTCTGGGCGCTGGAGGCGATCACCGAAGAGAACCCGGTGCCTGCGGAGGCCGCCGGGAAGGTCCGCCTCATGGCTCGAGCGTGGATCGAGTGGGGGGAGCATCGAGCGACTGCGGCTCGAGTCGAATTCGCAGGAAAGTCCTTTCGACGGGTCGTGGAGGTTGATAACATACATCCAAACGAACTCGCGGAGGAGGTTCCTATGAACGTGAGCTATAGCGACAACATTCGTGAGGGAGCCGAAGGTGTTTCCTTGTTGCAGCGCGCAACGAAACAAATGGAACGAGTCCTTAGCCGATCGACCGTGCCGGTCGAGGTACAATGGGCATCTGTAGAGGACGACAGGGGCCGAACGCTGTACGAACTGAAACTCTCCGACTCGATAGGGGCTGTGTCAACCCGATTCACTCCGGGTGAACTTCGCTCCTCATCTGACCTGAACTACCGGCTGCTATGGCTCCACGGCGACCTGCTCCAGAATCGGTCACACCACCTGCTCGAAGTTCTGACGAGTGGTTCGTCGTCGGAGAAATGACATGGCGCGAAAGACCGATGGCGAGAAGCTCGACGATCTCATTCCTCTGGTCGCCGTCTTGGAGGAGCGGGTAGAAAACCTTCGCGCTGTAGTGGGGGATATGAAAAGAGAATTGGAAGAGTCCAGACGGCGGCTCTGGCTGATCGTCCCGCCCTTGCTGGCGGCGCTGCTCAGCGCGGGGATGACTGCGGCGGTGAATTACTTCTCTCGGCGATGACGCAGCATGCCAAATGGCACAGGGCGTGGCCGACTAGGTTGCGGTGGGGGGTGGATCTTGCAAATCGATGTATCGGGCCAGCACTTCGTGTTCCCGGCCCTCTGCGCGTGCTGTTGTGGTCCGGCTGGCTCCGCGCTCAGCGTTTCCTCGAGCAAGTCGGATGGAAAGCGAGTCGTCCACACCAAAACCAATGCGTGGGACTTTCCCTACTGCGATGCCTGCGTTGGGCATGTACGAGAGACCGAAACGGCGAAGAGAGTTGCATGGACTCTCTTCGCCGTTTCGGTCATCGTCAGCGGAATCCTCTGGGTTTCCGTAAGCCCTTACCTCGGAATTCCCGCAGGCATACTCGCCGTGGGTGGGACTATTTTTCTGTATAAGAAACAGCTGGCCGCAGCGCGAGGTCTGTGTTGCGTCGGATGTGCGTGTATAGAGAAAGCTGTCGCTTACCTGGGTTGGCACAGCACCCTCCACCAGTTCGATATCGCCTCCTTGGATTATGCGCTTGCGTTCATGGTCGCAAATCAGCGTAAACTGGTGAATCTGTCGAACGAGGCCAGAGAGTTGCTGGAGTCCAGCGGTAATGTGCCATTAACAGGCTCGCAGCGCGCCGCACGGCGTCAACGGAGTTGAGTCGTCAGTGCCGAGGGGAGGGCGATTCCTTCCCCATCGCTTGCAATCAATGTGTTGGATTCACCTTCTCATCCTCACGCCAGCAACGGAGCGATCACCTTGCCCTCGCGGAACAGCATCATCGGCCTACCGGACGATGTCTCGAACTCATGATCCGGCTCGATGCCCAGGGCGCTGAAGATCGTCGCCGCGAGAGCGTCCGGCGAGCAGGCGTCTTCCGCCGGGGCCATGCCCCGGCTGTCCGTGCGACCGTGCGCGTAGCCCCGGCGGAGGCCGCCACCGGCGAGCAGGACTGCCATCGAGCGCGACCAGTGGTCGCGGCCGTCCGCCCGGTTGATCCGGGGC
>JANXSH010000396.1 GCA_025356615.1 Planctomycetia bacterium
CGACAAGATGAACGCGATGGGAAGCGAACTGAGTCTGAAGCGGACTGGCTTTCCGATCATCCTCCAACACGACACCATCATCAAGCCGAAAGACTGCGGCGGGCCACTCGTCGATCTCGACGGCAAGGCGGTGGGCATCAACATCGCCCGCGCGGGGCGAACCGAGAGTTATGCCATTCCGACCGAGACGATACTCAGCATCCTTCCCGACTTGCTGAAGGCGGGTAAGCTCGTCCCGAAGGAAGACGCCGACGAGGTGCGAATCGCGGCACTGGAGTCTGAACTCAGAGTCCTTCGCGCTGACCTCGAAAAGAATCAGAAAGAACTGAAAGCGATCCTGGGCGACTCGGCGGACATCGTCTCGAAGCGAAAGGCCGCTCAGGACAAGTTCAACGCCGTTCGCAAGAAAGTCGATGACAAGCAAACGGACCTCGACAAGGTCCGCAAAGACGCGACGAAGAAGTGAGACGGGAAGCGATTCCGCGAAACCGTTCTAGCCGTGTCGGAGTGCGTCGTGGCTGAACGTCGATCATCCGAACTGCAACAGCAGGCTCCAGTTCGGCGTGCGATGGAATTGACAGCCGAGTTCGTATTGGGTGCCGTCCTTGCGGCAGCTCTTGACGGTGGCATCGGTCCAGGGCATCGTCTCTGCGGCGGAACGTGGACGCAAGCGGATGACGGTCCCCTCCGTGATCGCCTCCTCGGCCATGATGCACAGGCCACCGATGGAACGGTCGAGAACCCAACCCCGAGTCATCGGCTCGTCTTCCTTGATGTTGATTTGCACTTCGACGGTGTTCCCCTTGCGCCGTGGAGCGGCACGCCGATCGCGTGAGACGCCCTCATAGACGACACCGCCCGGCATCAAGGCTTCCTCGGTCAGCTTCGGGGCGGGCGCGGCAACGAGCATCCGCCGTCCGACGAGGTACGCGATCCCACACACCACCCCCCCCACCACTGGGACAATCCAGAGGGCGATGTCGGGTGGATCCTTCAGAAATGCCTGGATCGAATCGAGCATGATCGACCACCCCGTCGGTTAATATCACTCCTCGGACACACCCCACATCGGCGAAGTCTAGCATATTCGGCGCGGGCATGCAATTTCATCGCGCCGGGTATCTGTTCGCACGTCATTCCGGACTCAGCATGCCGTAGAGTAGGTCGAGTCAGAGGTTGTGAAGAATTGGGCGAGCCGGGAGTGACTATATTGATTGCCAAGCCTTTTTTCCGCAAACGGAGTTTGCCGGGGCTTTGTACGGCACCATGTCACGGATCAGGGCATTGGCCAGCACAAGGAGCTTTCGGGCCACGGCAATGAGGGCGACTCGGGAGGCTTTCCCCCGAGCCTTCAGACCCGCGTAAAACGCCCCCATGTGCGGACAATGCCGGATGGCCGCTACGGCTGCCTGATACATCCCCATGCGTACTTTGCTGCGTCCGCCACTGATGTGTCGCTGCCCGGTATGCTTCCCACTGTCGTCATCGAAAGGGGCCAACCCCACCAGCGCCGCTATGCTCTGGCGGTCGTACTTCCCCCGTTCCGGGAGATAGGCAATCAGGGTTCGCGACACCTGCGGCCCGATCCCGGTAATCGTTCGCAGGATCTCGTTGCTCGCCTCGAAGGTCTCGGATTTCTCGATGAGCTCGTCCATGCGAGTCTCCAGATCCTCGATTTGCTTCTCGAGGAAGCGGATGAGGTCGTCGATGCTCTTGACGACATCGCTCGGGGCCTTGGCGACGGTCGCCGCGTGGCGGTGGTTCTTCTCCGCCGCCAGCATGTGGACGAGCTGGCTACGTCGGTCGTAAAGCTCACGCAGACCACGGGTTTCGTCGGATTCCAAGGGCCGCACTGTAGTCTCGGCGACTTCGGCGAAGTGGGCGATGACGGTGGCATCGATGCGGTCGGCCTTGGCCAGGTAACCCATGGCTTTGGCGAAATCGCGCACCTGGCGTGCGTCGACCACCACCGCCGGGAGTTTTTCGACGAGCAGGGCCGCGACCGCAGCCTTCTGATAAGGCCCCGTCGATTCGAAGACGATCCGTTCGGCTCCGAGGGGCCGGGCCCAGGCCACGAAGTCCGCAATGCCTTCGGAGGTGTTGGCGAAGCGTTCGCGAAGAACTGTCGGACGAACATAGACATCGAGGAAGTCTTTGGAGACATCGACGCCAATGAAGATACCCGTTGACATAGGAAGGTTCCTCGGAGGGTGAAGGAAAACGAACGAAGCCAACGACTTCCTTGTTCGGGCTGGTGAATGCGGAATGCGTTCGAGTGACTATTCGAACTAAGGAAAGTCGAGATGAGGCGGACCCAAACTCCCGGTCGGACTTTCGTGAGGAGTCCAAGCGTAAAACGGTCTCGTCCTCACGTCGACCTCGTCTACCACTGCCCAGTTATCAGTGGGCATCGAGTGGATAAATCTAATATACCAGCGTAAGCGACCGGAGGAATCACGCTGGTCCGGCACTACTCCGGTCGCTAACGCTCCCGGCTCGCCAGTTTCTTCACACGCTCTGCGACGATCGCCCCGGAATATCCCTTTATCGGTACTAGTTTTGCAGACGTTGGATTGCTTGACCTTGGAGGGGCCTTGGGCACGCGATAGGATGAACACCTGAGTCCCTCCCCACCCGTGAGGTGCCTCCCGATGCCCGAAGAACCGTTCGATGCCCTGATCGCTCGGATCCGCGCCGGAGAAGAGAGAGCCGCCACCGACCTCGTCACGCGCTACGAGCCGGAGATTCGGCGCGAGGTCCGATTCATGCTGCGCGACCCGTTTCTCCGGCGGACGTTCGACTCGATGGACATCTGCCAATCGGTCATGGGCAGTTTCTTCCTGCGCGCCGCTCTCGGCGAATACGACCTCGACAAGCCCGAGGATCTGATCCGCCTGCTGATCCGCATGACACGGAACAAGGTCGTCGATGCCACGCGGAGGCAGCGCGCCCAGCGCCGCGACCACCGCCGAGCAACGAGTATCGATACAGTCGAGATCGCGGCGTGTTGCCCGACGCCCAGCCAGGTGGCCGAGGGCCGTGAGATGCTCGCGGCCTTCCGGGGCAAGCTGAATACGGAGGAGCGCCAACTCGCGGACCTGCGATCGCAGGGCCAGGAGTGGCTCGACATCGCCCACAAGATGGGGGGCACTCCCGACGCACGGCGGAAGCAACTGGCCCGCGCGATCGCCCGCGTTTCGAGCGAACTGGGACTGGACGAGCCTGACGATGAGTGATCGCACCAGCCGGCCGTCTCGCCCGTCGATGCGCCCCATGACGCCGGAGCAACAGTTCTGGCAACAGTGGCGGGAGGGCACGCGCCCGGACCTCGCCGCGTTCCTCGCCGCCCGACCGAGCCTCCCCAGCGGCGATGCCGCCGCCGTCATCTCCATCGACCAGTACGAGCGCTGGCTTGGAGGAGAGCGCATCCCGGCGGAGACGTATGAACCGCTCCTGCCTGGCGACAGTGGACGCGATCAGGCTCTGTGCGACATCGTCTACGGCGAATACCTCTTGCGCGAGCAGCTCGGCGAACGCCCCGCGATCGACGAGTACCAGAGGCGATTTCCTGCGGTCGCGGTCCTCCTGGGTCGGCAGATCGACCTCCATCGGGCGCTCGCGGAAGATGAGGGCGATGACCTCCCTTCGATCGCATCGGGCGCGACACCTGCCGATCCCGTGCCGCCCCAGATCCCCGGTTACACGAGGCTGGAGGTGATCGGCAGGGGCGGTATGGGCGTCGTCTACAAGGCCCGCCAAGTCAGCCTCGACCGCGACGTGGCGCTCAAGGTCTTGCCCGTCCCGGCGGGACTCGACCCCCTGGCGCTCGAACGCATGCACCGCGAGGCGCAGATCACGGCGAAGTTGTCGCACCCGAACATCGTCACCGTCTTCGACGCCGGGGTCGTCCCCGGCTGGTTCTACCTCGCGATGGAGTACGTCGCGGGCATCGACCTGCACCGCCTCGTCGAGGAGCGCGGCCCGCTGCCCGTGGCGTGGGCGTGCGACTACGTCCGGCAAGCCGCCCTCGGCCTCCTCCACGCTCAGGAGGTGGGCCTGGTCCACCGCGACATCAAGCCGAGCAACTTGATCGTCTCGCCGGTCCCCGGCCCGTCGGACTCCGCGCCGCCCGGCACGGTCAAGATCCTCGACCTCGGCCTGGCGAGCCTCGCGGAAGAGAAGGTCCCCGAGCGGTCGCCGATCACGCAGATCGGTTCGTTCATGGGGACGCCCGACTTCATCGCCCCCGAGCAGGCCAGCGACCCGCGCAAGGCCGACATCCGCAGCGACCTCTACTCGCTCGGCTGCACGTTCTTCTATTTGCTCACGGGCCGGGTGCCCTTCTCCGGCGCGACGCCGATGGCCAAGGTGATGCAGCACCACGTCCAGGATGCGACCCCCGTCGAACACCTCCGCGAAGAGGTTCCCACGGTCGTCGGGGCCATCGTCCGACGGCTGCTGGCCAAACGCCCGGAAGACCGCTTCCAGACCCCGGCGGACCTCGTCCGTGCCCTGACGATGGCCGTCTCCCCGCCGGCGATCGCCCCACTCGCGCCCAAGACTGCGGCCCAACCGAGATCCCGGCTCATCCGCAGCCTGATCGGCCATGACGATTGGGTAAAGAGCGTTGCCTTTTCCAACGAGGGGGGCTGGCTCGCCTCGGGGAGTCTCGACGGCAGCGTTCGCCTGTGGCAACCTGACAGGGGCCAGGAAGTCTGGCGGGCCGGCCCCCACGCGGGAGGCGTCTCGTGTGTCGCCTTCTCGGACGATGGTCGATGGCTCGCATCGGTCGGCCAGGACCGATTCCTCGCCCTCCATGAGGTCGCCTCGCGGAAACTGGTCTGGAAGGTGGCCTGTCACGAGCGCAACGTCGATCGCTTGGTGTTCGTCCTCGCCGGTGCTGCCCTCGTCTCGGGTGGACACGACGGCTTCCTTCGCCTCTGGGACGTGTCGACCGGGCGACCGATCCGGGCCTGGCAGGCGCATGCCGGTGCGGTTTGGGGGCTTACGTCGCTATCCGAGGGCATGAGGGTTTTCAGCGGCGGCCAGGATCGAATCCTTCGGCTGTGGGACCTATCGACGGGCCAGGCGATCGCCTCCTTCCCTGAGCAGCCGATGCCCGTTACCTGCGTCGAGGTGTCTCCCGATGGGAGAGTCGCCCTCATCGGCAGCCTCGATGGGCGGATCCAACTTTGGGACATGCCCCGGCAGTGCCTCCGCTGCACGCTCACCGGCCACACGGGGCGGGTGACGGACCTTTCCTTCTCGCCGGACGGCCAGAAGGCCGTCTCGGCGAGCCGCGACCAGACGCTTCGCCTCTGGGATCTCGCCGACGGGACGCCCGGCGAGGCACTCACCGGCCACACGGCGTGGGTAACGAGCGTGGCCTGGAGTCCCTGCGGCAAGCTCATCGCGTCCGGCAGCGTCGATCGGCGCGTGTGCCTGTGGAACGCGGAGAATGCGGGCGGGGTGCGAGGGACAGACTCTCGAACAGGAAGTGGTCTCGGATCGGCTCTCGATCACCTACGATCTACCTGATTGCGGACGCCGAATCGTCTCGCCAGGGCGAGGATCTCCATGCAACTCACCGCGTCGCTCCTCCTCATCGCGTCGCTCCTCCTCATCGCCCTCGCGGTCCTCGCGATCCTCTATCGCTTCGAGGTTCGCCTGACGCTGTTGTCGGCGGCAGTGGCGCTCGGCCTGCTCGCGGGAAGGCCGGAGGTAATCCTCCAGACGTTCCTCGAGTTCTTCACGCGCGAGCAGTTCCTCCTGCCCATCGGCTGCTGCATGGGCTTCGCCTACGTCTTGCGTCATACGGGATGCGACCAGCACCTCGTTCACGCACTATTGAAGCCGCTCCAGCGCGTGCGGAGCCTACTGATCCCCGGCGTCGTCCTGGTCGGGGCCATCGTCAACGTGCCGATCATCAGCCAGGCCGGGGCGATCGTCGCGGTCGGCGCGGTGCTGGCACCCGTATTGCGGGCGGCGAACCTGTCGCCGATCACCATCGGCGCGTCGCTCGCCCTGGGCGCGAGCATCGGCGGCGAGTTGCTCAACCCCGGCGCGCCGGAGCTTCGCACGGTCAGCGAGGCGTGCCTCACGACCGCGCCCGCGTGCATCCAGCGTGTCTGGCCGCTGCTGCTGATCCACGTCGGCGTTACCGTGCCGCTGTTCTGGCTGATCTGCCTCCGCGCCGAGCGGGCGGGGACGACGGACCTGCCCTCGGCCCCCCACGTCGCGTTCGTGATCGATCCGATCAAGGCGCTCGTGCCGCTCGTGCCGCTCGTGCTGCTGTTCCTGACCGCGATGCCGCCGCCGTTCCAGGTTTTCGACGTGCCCCGCGAATGGCTCCTGCCGGATGGCGCTCGCCCGGAGTTGTTCGACACGCGCCTCGTCGCCGTCGCCATGCTCGTCGGGGTCGTGGCGGCGGCGGCGACCGCCCCGTCGAAGGCGGGGTTGACCGCCAAGGTGTTCTTCGAGGGCGCGGGCCACGCCCTGACGACGGTCACGTCGATCATCGCCTCGGCGAGCTGCTTCGGCAAGGGCGTCGAGATGGCGGGCGTGCCCGAACTACTCCACAAGGCGATCGAGGCCGCGCCCGGCCTCCTGATCCCGCTCGCCGTGCTGATGCCGGCGGGGTTCAGTTGGATGTGCGGCTCCGGCATGGCCTCGACGCAGAGCCTGTTCGGCTTCTTCGTCGAACCGGCGGTCGACCTCGGGGTCGATCCGGTCCGCGTGGGGGCCGTGGTGGCGATCTCGGCGGCCGGTGGGCGAACGCTGTCCCCGGTGGCGGCGGTGGTGCTGCTGGCGTCGTCCATGAGTGCCGCCAAGGCGGGAGAGGGGGCGACGCCGCTGGAGATTACCCGCCGGCTCGTCGTCCCGATGCTCGCGGGTTTGGCGGCGGTCGCGGTCGTGGCGGCGCTGTTGGGG
>JANXSH010000449.1 GCA_025356615.1 Planctomycetia bacterium
TCGAGGGCGATCCGGAGTTCGGCCAGCGAACGCCCCGCCCGCTCCAAGGACTTCTCGAAGCAGTGATACAGCCCTGACCCCGACTCCCGCATGACGAGTGGGTGGAGGATCAGTTGCTTCAGCGTCAGCTTCTTCCGTTTAGCCAGGGCGTGGCCGGGCGACACGACCAACACCATGCGGTCGCTGGCGAGGAAGCGGTATTCCAGATGCGGCTTCTCCACTTTCCTCCCCACGAGCCCGAGGCCGACTTCGCCCCGTTCCACCTGTCCGATCGCCTCGATACTGTCACTGACGGAGGCCCGAACTCGAATGTGGGGGTGTCGCTGCCCGAAGACGGAGAGCAGGGCCGGGAGCAGGTGTTCGCCGGGGATCGAACTGGAGGCGATCAGCAGTTCACCGACGACGGGGGCATCGCGTCCCGTGATCTCCTGGCGAGCTTCCCGATGGATGTCGAGTATCCGTTGGGCGTAGGCGTAGAGCGTCTGCCCCGCGTCCGTCAGCATCACGCCACCTCCCCGACGCTGGAAGAGGCTCTTGCCGAGGGCCTTTTCGATGGTCTGGATGCGTTGGCTCACCGCCGCCTGCGTCAGGCCGAGGGCCCTCGCCGCCCCGGTAAAGCTGCTCATCTCCGCAGCCTTCGAGAAGGTTTCCAGGTGTGGGAGCTGAACGTTCTCGGACTGCACGGCATCACCAACTCTGGGCGGGCATCGTTTGTCCCAGTCGGAACCCCGCTTCACATTTCCTTCATGCGGCAATCCTCGCGGTGCCGATCCAGCAATTAGAAGGCTCCCCACCTCATCCCCCGAGCAGGCCAGGGTAGACGGGCTCCCCCGCAGCCATGCGGTCCGTTTCTCCGGGCACGCTCGGGTGGTTTCATTTCCGGGGGCCGTCCGGGTTCCGGCATTGTAGGCGAACCGGTCGAAGTGACCACTTCATGCCGGTCGGCGGCGGGCGAGACGACGGGCGGTGTTGCTCTACCTACCGGGCAGGCACCTTGTCCGCCGGGCGGGCGGCCCGTAAAGTACAATGCCCTCTGCGTCGCCCCTCGGAGCGATCCATGTCCACCCACACGGCCCCTCCCGAACACAACCGGACGGGCGTCGATTTCGGCGACCGTGCCCACTTGAGGCACTGCGGGCCACCGCTGCTCGACGTCCACGCCCACGTCGTGCGAACCCGCCCAGAGGGGGCTCCGGTGGGCGAGCCTGCGACGAGCCTCGCGCAGGCCGAGGCCATGCTCACCGTCGCCGAGGACTTCGGCGTGGGCCGCGTCTGGACGATGTGCCCCCCGGAGGACATCCCGGAGTTGCGTGCGAGGTTCGGCCCGCGTCTGGGCTTCACCGGACCTATCGCCAAGCGCGCCGCCGACGCCCCCGACGACGAGCCGTACCGCCTGCTCGACCGTTTTCTGGAACAGGGTGTGGAGATGATCAAGTTCTGGTCGGCCCCGCGTGGCCGCGATCGCGGCCTGTTCGTCGATGCGCCGTGGCGGGTGGAGGCCGCGCGGCGGGCACGCGCCGCAGGCGTCCGCGTCGTCATGGTACACGTCGCCGACCCCGATGTCTGGTTCGCCACGACCTACGCGGACGTCGCCAGGTACGGCTCCAAGGCCGACCAGTACCCCGGCCTGTGCCGCATGATCGAGGCGTTCCCCGACCTGGCGTGGGTCGCGGCGCACATGGGCGGCGACCCGGAGCACCCCGACCACCTCGAAAGCATGCTGGAGCGCTACCCCAACTTGCACTTCGACACCAGCGCGACCAAGTGGCAAGTGCGGGAGGTCTCGGCCCGAGCGGACGCGGTACGCGGGCTGATCTGCCGACACCCAGGCCGATTCCTGTTCGGGTCCGACCTCGTCACGCGGCCCGGTTTGACGGTCGAGCACTACGATAGCAGGTACTGGTGCCAGCGGACGCTCTGGGAGAGCACGTGGGAGGGCCGCAGCCCCATCGGCGACCCGGACTACTCGCCGCCGGCGGGGGGACCAGACACCCCGCTCCTGCGAGGGGTCGGGCTGCCCCCGGACGTGTTGAGGCAGGTCTACCACGACAACGCGGCCCGCCTCTTTCACGTCCCATGCGCGTTCTAGGGAACCGGTCCGCCCTCGTGTCCGGCTAGCATCGCGTCAGTAGTAGATCGTGAGACCGACTCCTCCGAGTAAATCCGGCGGAAGTCGATGTTGGCGAATGGTGCTGTTCGTACCCATCGGTACTCGTGCCTTCCTCGGCCTCAGTTCATCAAAGCATTCGTTTTGCTTCAGTGGATGACAGATCAAACCAAGCGGTTTCAGTGTTCGTGGCGGTGGTGGATGTCCGGGTAGTGCGGGTGGGAGTGTCGCATCGGCGCGTGACGGTGCGGGTGGCTGTGCGGCTCGCCCGGCGGGTCGTCGGGGCCGTGGACGTGCTGGTGGTGTTCGTCGTGGACGTGGCTGTGGTCGTGGTCCATCGCCTCGTGAACGTGTTCGTGTTCGTGGCGCTCCGTCAGGTGCAGCCAGACGCCCAGCCCCATGAGTCCGGCCGCGAGGAGGAACGGGAGCGAGATCGCCTCCCGGAACATGAGGAGCGAGAGGGCGGCCCCGACGAACGGGGCGAGCGAGAAGTAGGCCCCGGTCCTCGCGGTGCCGAGGTGCCTCAACGCCAAGACGAAGAAGGTCAGGCTCACCCCGTACCCGAGCAGGCCGACGCCCGCGGCGGCCAGCACGGTCGGGACTCCCGGCAAGTGCGAGCCGGAGGCCAAGGCGATGACAACGTTTACACCGCCCGCGACCAGCCCCTTGATGGCGGCGATCTGGATGGGGTCGCCGCCGGACACCTTCTGGGTGAGGTTGTTGTCGATACCCCAGGCGAGGCAGGCGCC
>JANXSH010000470.1 GCA_025356615.1 Planctomycetia bacterium
TCGAGCGGGATCGATCTGCCAGAGGCGAGTCGTCGTCTACTCGTGTCGGGCCTCGCCTGGGGCTTCATCGCGGGGGTAAGCCTCATCGTCGGCGCGGACGTTTTCCATTTCCCGCCGGAAGACGGGCAACAACCGCATCCCGCCGACGATGAGGCTTACCCCCGCGATGAAGCCCCAGGCGAGGCCCGACACGAGTAGACGACGACTCGCCTCTGGCAGATCGATCCCGCTCGAGGCTTCCCACGCTGGCTCGAGAACCCATAGCATGTCGAAGTGCTGGAGCGGTCCCCCGAGGGAGGTCACGCCGAGCCAGCCGACCAACAAGACGCCGTAGACCGCGAGGACCGCGTCCCTCGTCTGTCGGCAATAGACCGACGCGAGCAGGCTCATCGAGACGAGCGCCAGGGCCGGCATGAGCAGGCCGAGAAACAGAAAGGCCATCGATGTCGGCTCGATCCCGCCGTAGCCCGCCATGAGCGCGAACAGTGGCAGGCCCGCCATGAGCCAGAGGATGATCTGAAACAATCGCCCCAGGAGCTTGCCGACCAGGAGCTGTCGGACTTCCATCTCGCTGAGGAGCAAGTACGTCAGAGTCCCTTGTCGCTTCTCGTCGATGATCGCCCCCGCCGCGAAGATCGGCGTGGCGAGGAACAGCAACAACATCTGTTGCCAGACGAACGTAGTGGCGAAGCGATTGCCGACGACCTGCGGCGCGCTGGCGTGGTGGTCCGTCGCCTCCATCCGGGTCGTGATCCGCACGTTGGCGACCGCGACCTCTTCGAGGATGAATTGCACGAAGAGGAAGGAGACGACGACGACGAGCCAGCCGGCGTACAGCCAACGAAACAGGTGCAGGCGATTCCGCCTGCCTCCCAGGAGCATCTCTTGATGGAGTACTGCGCCGACCATATCCCGCCTCCCGTCATCGACTCTCAGGGTATGATATAGATGCGGAAACGGTCAATACAATCCACCTCTGAACACTCCCGCCTGATTCCCTATGATCTCTCTAGCGACTGTCGAGGTTCCAATCCGGCAAGAATTGACCACACCTCCAATGACCTTACGCCAGGACCCGCACCGATGAGCGATCCCTTTTCCCACCTTCAATCCACGCTCCAGAGCCAGGGACCGGCGAAGGCCATTGAGGAATTGTGCGATGATTTGCGGCAGAAGAAGGAGTACAACTCCCTCTTCTACGCCCTCCTCATGAAGAAGCGGCAGGAACTCGGCGTCGTCCCCATCCCGACCGGCCCGGCGACCGACTTGCCCGAGAGCATCCACCCCATTTACGAGGAGGCCATCCGCGCCGCCGCCCGCGAGGTCGGCTCGCTCTATCTGAAGGCGAACATGATCCCCCAGGCGTGGGTCTATTTTCGCATGATCGACGACCCCGCCCCGATCAGGGCCGCCCTCGACGCCCTGACCCCCGGCGACGACGACGACATCCAGCCACTCGTCGGCATCGCCTTCTACGAGGGCGTCCACCCCGAGAAGGGCTTCGCCTGGATCCTCCAGCGTTACGGCCTCTGCTCCGCCATCACGACCGTCGGCGGGGGCGAATCGACGCACTCCGAGGCGGTCAAACATCACTGCGTCAAGGCGCTGGTCCGAACGCTCTACAACGAACTCCGTCACCGCCTCACGAACGAGATCGAGAGCCACGACGGTGCCGCGCCTCTGGAAGCGTCCCTCCCCGCCGAAACCCCCGGCGTCGTCCGCCGGCTCGTCGCCAACCACGATTGGCTCTTCGCCGAGGACGCCTACCACATCGACACCTCGCACCTGTCGAGCGTCGTCCAGATGTGCATGACGCTCCCGCCGTGCCCCGAACTGGGCCTGGCCCGCGAGATGTGCGCGTATGGCGCGAAGCTGACCGGCCGATTCATCGGCCAGGACGAGCCTCCCTTCGACGGCGGCTATCGAGCCTACGACATCTACCTAGGCATCTTGGCCGGTGACGATGTCGAGGGCGGCCTCGCCCACTTTCGGCGAAAGGTCGAGGTCGCCGACCCCCAGGAGGTCGGCACCTACCCCGCCGAGGTCTTCGTCAATCTCCTGATCAAATTGGGCCGAGGCAAGGAGGCCATCGACATCGCAAGGAAGTATTTGATCGACGCGGAGGCGGAGGGCCGACAGCTGACGTGCCCGAACCTGAACGAATTGTGCCAGCGCTACCACGCCTACGATGTCCTATCCGAGGTCGCGCGGGAGCGCGGCGATGCGGTACACTTCCTCGCGGGACTGCTCGCGGCGAAGGCGTAATCAGCCAACGGACTTGCCTCGCTTCGGGTTGAGTAGCGCGTCGATCACCCAGCACTCACGCACATGCGGCCTCGGCCCCCGCATGTGTTCGAGTATCCCCGATTCGGTACAACCCACCTCTTCGAGAGCGTCCGC
>JANXSH010000205.1 GCA_025356615.1 Planctomycetia bacterium
ATCGCGCGTGAAGATCGAGATCGTCTCGGGCACCGGCGAGGTCATCGGGGGCGCGGACGGCGCGACGACGCCCGGACTGCACCGCCTCCTCTGGAAGCTGAAGCGCCTCACGAAGGCCGGAGACCTGGAGCCAGTGGCTCCGGGGGAGTACGTCGTCCGGCTGAAGGTCGGGGAAGGGGTGCAGGAACAGAAAATCGAGATCAAGGGGCCGTGAGGGCGGCGCGAACGATGGAGTTCCCCCTTGACGGCTCCTCATAGCACTTGTACCGTCATCATTGTCTCTTTCCGATCTGGACGCAGGACTGAAGCCCATGACATCTCGCTCCAATCAAAGGCCCTTCTGGTCGTCACTCGACAAGCGGTCGCGCGTTCTCGCTCTGGAACGACTCGAGGATCGCAACGCGCCTGACTCGCTGGTCAATCCCATTGCCCCGATCGTGGGCCTGTCCAGCGTCGGGCTGCTCGCCGATCCGATGGGGGTCGATCATGGTGGTTTCGCAAGCTCTGCCGATTCTACAGGGGGGCTTACTCCTCGATTCAGCACCGGCGTCGCCTCCTTCGGATGACCTGTCACCCCAACTCCTCGAGGCCCTTTCCTCCTACCACCAAGCTACTGCGGTCGAGCAGCCGGTAAGCTTCATAACGAACAACCAGCTTTTCGCCTTCGCCGATGGCATCCCGGCGGACCCATTCGCCCCATCGGCGAACACGCCCTCGGCTCTGAATAGCGGCATCGCGCTTTCGACGCCCCAATCGGGCGACGGGGGCGGCGTCACCTCCCTGGTTTCGTCGAGAGCATCTTCATTCGCATCGCCCGCCCCACCCAGTGGGTCGATGAGTCCGCCCGTCGTTCCGCAATTGCTCGGGACGAGTCCCGATGGTCATTCGCTGAGCTACTCGGCTACCGGATTGCCTTCGGGTCTAGTCCTTGGCGCTACGACGGGAATCATTGCGGGCCTGATCGATCACTCGGCCAATACTTCCAATAGTGTGACGGTGAGTGCCCTGGATGTCTTCTCTGGATCGACGGTGTCGCAGACGTTCAACTGGGCCATCACTCCGACCAATCATGCCCCGACGCTCCAGAGTGTCAACGACAAGTTCAACACGGTAGGTCAGACCATCAGTCTCCCGAGGTCGTCTTTCGACCTCGATAATGACCTGTTGACCTATGCTGCTGCGGGACTACCGCCCGGACTAGGCATCGATGCGACGAGTGGAGCGATCACGGGAACGCTGCCCGACTCGGCCTATAGGACGACCGCGTATCAAGCAACCGTGACCGTGAGCGATGGCAGTCTCAGTTCGAGTCAGAGCTTCGCGTGGATCGTCGGCCCGATTCGGCTCGTCAACCCAGGCGACCAAAACAGCCTGATCGGTGCAACTGTTTCGTTGCCTTCGACGGCACACGACGCGAGGGGTGGCACTCCGAGTTTCGCCGCGACGGGGTTGCCGAGCGGGTTGACGATCGCTCCGACGACGGGAGTCATCAGCGGGACCATCACGAACGGATCGACGTGGCAAGGCTCGTATACCGTGACGATCATGGCGACGAACGGCACCGTCACGGACGACCAATCGTTCACCTGGTTCCTGTTGCCCGCGACGCCACCGGCGGCCCCACAAGTCCCCAACCCAGGCTCCCAAATGGGTCAGGCGGGCAACGCCGTGTCGCTCCAGATCGTGGCGAGTGATCCGGCGGGGTATCCGTTGAGTTACCTGGCCGACGGCCTGCCCGCTGGACTCTCGCTCGACCCGGACACGGGCCTCATCAGCGGCACCTTGACGGACTACGCAGTCGGCACGGCCAGCGTGGCTCTGACGGTCGATGATGGCGTGGGGGTGACGACGAGCCAGACGTTCTCCTGGACGGTCAACCCCAGCCCGATCACGATCTCCATTAGTCCGTTCGTCGCAACGGAAGGCAGCAGTACGGGTAACGTGACGGTCGGCACCTTCACGACGAACCCGATCAGTCAGGCTTACGAGTTCACCGCATCGATCAATTGGGGGGACGGCGTCACGGATGCCGGCATCGTGACGGGGCAGAATGGCACCTTCGCCGTGGCCGGCTCGCACACCTACGCCTCGGCGGGAATGGTCCCGCTGAGTCTGACGGTCTCTCGCAGCCCGACGGACACCGCCACCGCAACCAGCATGGTAAACGCACTCCCGGCGACGATGACCCTGACGGGCGGATTCCAGCAAGGGCTGCGCGTCCAGTCTCTCGACAGCCAGGTCGTGGCGGTGTTGTGGGACAGCAACCCCGCCGTGACCGCGAGCAACTTCACCGCCTGGATCAACCCCGG
>JANXSH010000485.1 GCA_025356615.1 Planctomycetia bacterium
CCGACTTGGCCCGCCTCTCCTTCACTCCCCCGACGATAGACCGACTCCCGATCGGCCCGGTCGTCGAAGTCGTGCCCGAGGAGCCGCGCGCTGTCCCCACCGAACCCGAGGCGGTCGTCCGGGTGACGGCCGAGAGCCTCAACCGGCTCATGAGCCTCGCCGGGGAGTCGCTCGTCCAGGCGCGCTGGCTCCAGCCGTTCTCGGCGGCGCTCTTGAAACTCAAGAAGCACCAGGACCACCTCGCCGGGACCATCGCGGATCTCGGCGTCGGCCCCCTCGCCGAGGAGGCGTCGAAGCAAATCGACCTGTGCCGCCAGGTTCTCGCACAACGCATCGGCGAGTTCGAGGACCACGCGGCAGCCGCCGAGGATCTCAACACGCGCCTCTATCGCGAAGTCATCGTCAGCCGGATGAGGCCGTTCTCCGACGGGGCGCACGGCTTCCCGCGCATGGTGCGGGACATGGCCCGTCGGCTCGAAAAGCAGATCCGGCTCGACATCGACGGCCTGGGGACCGAGGTCGATCGCGACATCCTCGAAAAGCTCGAATCGCCCCTCATGCACCTGATCCGCAACGCCGTCGATCATGGCATCGAGATGCCAGCCGATCGCGTGCGAGCTGGCAAGCCGGAGCAGGGCGTGATCCGCGTCGAGGTCCACCACCGCGCCGGGATGCTCGCCCTCGAGGTCCGCGACGACGGGGCCGGGATCGACCTCGAACGGCTGCGGCGCAAGGTCGTCGATCGCAAGTTGAGCACCGCCGAGATGTCCGCGAATCTGACCGAGGCCGAGTTGCTCGAGTTCCTGTTCCTGCCCGGCTTCACGACGGCGCAACAGGTGACGGAGTATTCGGGCCGGGGCGTCGGCCTCGACGTGGTCCAGGATACGATCCGGCGGATCGGCGGGTCGGTTCGCCTCACCACGCGCGCGGGGCGGGGGACGTGTTTCCACCTCCAGTTGCCCATCACGCTGTCCGTGCTGCGTGCCGTCCTCGTGGACATCGCCGGGGAGCCTTACGCCTTCCCGCACAACCGGATCGACCGGCTCATGCGCGTCCCGCGCTCGGCGATCCGGTCGCTGGAACATCGCCAGTTCATCACCGTGGACGGGCAGAACATCGGGCTAGTCGTCGCGGCGCAGCTGCTCGACCTGGAGGCGGGCACGCCGCCGGGCGACGAGATTCCCGTGGTACTCCTCAGCGATGCCACGGGGCACTACGGCTTGATCGTCGAGGCGTTCCGGGGGGAGCAGGATCTCGTCATCCGCCCGCTCGACCCGCGCCTGGGGAAGGTGACGAACATCTCGGCGGCCGCCATCCTCGACGACGGCGTGCCGGTGCTGATCGCGGACATCGAAGACCTGATCCGCTCGATGGACCAGTTCATCCAGTCCGGTTCGCTGCGGCGATGCGATACCCTGAAGGGGGAGGAGAGGCGGAAGAAACACGTCCTCGTCGTCGACGACTCGATCACGGTGCGGGAGGTCGAGCGTCAGCTGCTCCGCAACGCGGGGTATCGAGTCGATGTGGCCGTCGATGGTCAGGACGGGCTGAATCAAGTCCGGGCCGGGAATTTCGACCTGCTCGTCTCCGACGTGGACATGCCCCGGATGACCGGCCTGGAACTGGTGAAGGCGGTCCGCAATCAGGAGCAAACCCGTCACCTGCCGGTCATCATCATCTCGTACAAGGACCGCGAGGAAGACCGGCTCCGCGGGCTGGAGTTGGGGGCGAACTATTACCTGACGAAGAGCAGTTTCCACGACAACACATTCCTGCGAGCCGTGGCGGACCTCATCGGGGAGGCGTGAAGTAGGGGATCGACGCGGTAGGACCATCTCTAGACGTGTAGCCGAAGGAATCGGCGAATTCCAGAAGGACACGATGAAGATAGGTCGTGGAAAGGAGAATCATGCTGCCCCCCATCTACCGCATCGTCTTCACAGGCGGTCCCTGTGCCGGTAAGAGTTCGGCCCTCGATCGGGTCGGCATCTGGCTCGGCGCGTGCGGCCTCCACGTCTTTCGCGTGCCCGAGGCATCGACCTTGCTTCTCGGCGGCGGGATCCAGCTCGCCGACCAATCGCTCCTTGCCCTGCGAATGTTCCAGCGCGGGATCGTCGAGGTGCAACTCGCGCTGGAGTCGGCGTTCCTCACCTTCGCCAGAGCCACGGGGAAGGCGTCGGTCCTCCTCCTCGATCGCGGGATACCGGACGGGGCCGCCTACCTTCCCGAATCGGCATGGGGAGAATTGTTGGGCGAACTCGGCCTGGTCCACTGCGACGTTCGCGACACTCGGTACGATGCCGTCATCCACCTCATGACAGCCGCGATCGGGGCGGAGGGACATTACGGCATCCAGACGAACGCCGTCCGCTACGAGACCCTCGAAGAGGCGCGTGGGGTCGATGAACGCCTGCGCAAGGCTTGGTTCGGGCACCCCAGGATGAGCGTCATCGACAACGCGACGGACTTCGAGACGAAGATGAAGCGGGTGTTGATCGCGGTCTGCGATATCGTCGGGGTTCCCGCCCCCTCATGATCGGCCCGCGAGCAGTCCCCGATACCGCGACTCGAGGTCGTCGAAGATCGGCTTCCAGTCCAGGCCGAGCGCCCGCCTCCGGGCGGCTTCGCCCATCGAACGACGGCGAGCCGGGTCGAGGCACAATTCCGCGAGCGCGGGGACGAGGTCGCCTTCCGGCGGGACGAGCAACCCGTTGACTCCGGGGAGGACTTGCTCGTTGACCCCCTGGCAGTCGAATCCGACGACGGCCAGGCCGGATGCCTGGGCCTCGAGGACGACGTTGCCGAACGTCTCGCTCTGTGAGGGGAAGGCGAACAGGTCGCCTGAAGCGTACCATCGCGACAAGTCCGCCCCGCGCTGTTCTCCCGCGAGGATGACGCCGGCCGGCGTGGATCGCAGCAAACCCTCCGTTAGCGGGCCGCCGCCGACGAGAGCGAGCCGAACGTGTGGGATAAGTGCGCGGAGGCGAGTGAACGCCTGGAGGAGGGCGGGCAAATTCTTCTCCGGGGCGAGCCGGCCCACATAGACGAGGAGTGTATCGCCTGGCGCAACGCCGACCGACGCGCGGAGCGACTCGTCCCGGTGGGTGGGGCTGAACACGGCCCCGTCAACGCCGCGTGACCAGATTTCGACGCGCTTCACGCCGTCGGCCAGCAAGCGCGAGCGCGTCGCCTGACTCGGAACGAGAGTGACCCGCGTCCGATTGTGGAACCATCGAAGGTAGGCGAAGCCGAGGCGTTCCAGGGCGAGGAGGCCGTAATGTGCGGCATAGTGGTCGAAGTTGGTGTGAAAACTACTCGCGACCGGGATGCCGAGCCAACGCGAGGCGAGGAGCGCGGACAGGCCGAGCGGGCCTTCGGTCGCGATGTGGACGAGGTCCGGCGACAGTCTCCGCAAGAAGTGACGCACGCGCCACGGCCCGGCGATACCGATTCGTACCTGATGATAGTAGGGCAAGGGCCGACCGTAGACGAGGCCGAACCCCCTGGGTTCACCCAGTTGCCGGGGGCGGACGACGTGGACATCGTGGCCGCGAGCGCGGAACGTGTCCGCCCAGCGCCCCAGCGTGCGGGCGACGCCGTTGATCTCGGGCGGGAATGTTTCGGTCACGAGGACGAGGCGCATTGGCGAACCCAAACCAAAAGAAGCTACCCACAGAGCCACAGAGAACACAGTAGAGAATAAGGCAGGAATAGCAGAACAAAGCAAGAAGAGAGGATCGCCTGCTTGGGGTGTTCTCTGTGTTCTCTGTGGCTCTGTGGGTAGCCTATTTTAGGTCACTTCTTCTTCGGCTTCTCCACGATCACAGGCTCGAGGATGACCGTAACCTCGGTGCCGACGGGGGGGATGCGGTCTTCCCAGGCTTCGTAGCCTCGATCCGAGTCGTCCTTGGAACTCTTGATGGGCACGTCGAGCAAGGCGGACTCGAAGTTGGAGACGCAGATGATGTCGCCTTCGTTGGCGAGGTATTCCTTGGGGGCGGTCTTGTCGAAGGCGTTCTCGACGAGCATGCTGCCGGCGAAGACCCAGTCGCAATCGAGTTCCTTGCCGGTCTTGGTGTTCTTGAGCCAGGATCGGGCGTTGACGGTCTGCTTGACGCCCTTCTTGTCTTCGTAGACCAGCGTCACCTTGATCGCGGTGCCGCTCGCGGGTCGGAATTTGGGCAGGTAACGGACGGGCTCGCCCTCTTTGGCGTTGGCCAGGACGAGAGCCTCGTGGATCTTGCGGGCGTCGAGGGCGGCGGAGAGGATCGCCTCATGTTCCTTCTTGTTCTTGCGCGTCATGAGCTGCTCGAGCGGCCCCTTGCGGAGGCACACCTCGGCAGTGATGAGGACGCGGCGCTTCGTGCCGATGACCTCGAGGTAGACGTTGTCTCCGACACGAACCTTCTTGCCCGCAGCAGGTTTTGGCTCAGGTTTTGGGGCGCGATCCGCGCTCTCATCGCATCCGATGCCCACGAGGCAGGCGAGAAATGCGAGGCACAGAGTGGTGCGGACTCGGTTGGTGGAAGGGGTCATGTCGGCTCTCCTGATGCGTGGTGCGTGAACGCCTCGCCTGAATAGAGTGTAGCAGGCGGGAGAGGGGTGTGGGAAGGAAAGACCGATCGGTTTTCTTCGCCGTGGAAGGAATGCCGAGAAGGGAGCGACCCGCATAGCGGCTCGCTCCCTTCTCGTGGGCGTCAAGTTGTCG
>JANXSH010000497.1 GCA_025356615.1 Planctomycetia bacterium
GTAGCTCGGCATGTTCGCCTCGGAGGGAGCAGACGGAAGCGGGAGGCCCGCGTAGGGGTTATCGTATGGGATGGGGCGAGGGAGAAGGAGGGACACGGGTGGAGGAGGGGTGGTTCGATCCTACAACGTCGAATGATCGAATGGGAAAGAGAGGAAGCTTATCGAGGAAGTCTCGGCTCTCGCCGTGAACCATGCTGGATCACGAGGATTTGGATTCGATGATCCGTTTGGTCGACGCGATAGAAGATCCGGTAGCCTCGGCAGGCAATTTCTCGGGTTCGACCGGATCGGTCTCGTTCGTATACGGGGCCGAAGAAGGGAAAGCGTGTCAGGGTCTCGACGGAATCGAGCATGTCCAGCCTCAATTGCTCGGCTGCCGATGCGTTGTGCCTGGCAACGTAGAGTACCGCATCCTCGAAATCCTGTAACGCGCTTTCCGTCCAGTCTATCTCGAAGTCCATGCCGCTGATCTCCTCTTCACCTCTTCGTGACTCACCACACGTCCCGTAGCCACATCGGCTTCGCCACGACGAATGGCCGTGAGAATCGCGAGTTCTTCGCAGATGTCTTCGAGAGTCACTGAGTCCGGCATTCGCTGAAGAGCCTCCAAGGCGATCGTTTTTTCGGAGAATGGTGCTGCCTCTGCTGACATCGTATCTCCTCGAAGGACAGGCGTGAGTGAGGGTCTGACAGGTGAAGGTTACTCGATCCATGATCCGGACGCAACAGACGACGAGAGCCTTGACATGGCTCTCGAGCAAGAATGCTTCCGAGATCCCGGTGGGGTATCGATCGTGGAAGATTGACATGGGAGGGGGAGCAGGTATATTAGTCCGGCCTCCTTCGGCATTACACCGTTGGAAGCGTGATGCCGCTCGTTCGCGGTATAATTACTCATTCGACGGCGGAGCGCAGATGGCGGATCCACGGGACAGATTGCACTCTGCGTTGAGGTCGCTGATTGGCACGCCGTGCAGACGCTCCTTGGCTACCAGTTCACTCATGCTCCGCTTCGACTTCGGTCTCAGCGAGAAGGGTCGGGCATACCTATGGATCGACCCGCCTTGGCGGATGACGCTCGCAGGTAAGCTCGTCAGCGGGAGCGCCGACTGGCCCGTGTGGAACGGCGTTGCGGATAAGGAGGTTAACCAACCGCTCTGGGATTCATGGTGTGCGCGGTTCGATCCGCTGGACTCGACCAAGCTCTGGGAGGCTTCCGTCAGCGCTGATACCCCCGACTTGCGCCTCGACTTCGCATCCGGGCATCGGATCGAAACATTTGGCAACTGTTGCGACAACTGCTGGTGGTACTACCGAGACCGTCTGACGGGGGAAGTTGTCGAGGCCGGGTTGGCGGGGATCACTTACGAAATCGCCGACCCCGCAGAATAAAGGCACGCTGAATGAGATGACCCGACCCTCCCGAGACGATCAGTGGAGTTACAGGAATATGCACAAAAAACAATGTAAACTCTTGGGCCGCTACATGGTCGCCGACCCGGAAATCTGTCACGGCAAGCCGACCTTTCTGGGCACACGAATCATGGTGACGCAAGTGCTGAAACAGGTCGCCAAGGGAATGTCTTGGGACGCGATCACGGCGGAGTGGCGTGGCACCGTTACGAAGGACGCGATCGCCGAAGCGGTGGAGCTTGCTCAACGCACGTTCGATCATGCGGCTGAGTACGCCCTGGCGTCCCAGCCGGCATGAACATCCTGGATGAAAACGTCCCCGCGAGCCAACAAGCCCTCTTGCGGAACAAAGGCATCGTCCTCCGACAGATTGGCGAGGGTCTTGGTCGGAAGGGCATGAAGGACGACGAAATCATCCCTCTGCTGCACGAGTTGGATCGCCCAACGTTCTTCACACTCTACAGCGATTTCTATGATCGTCGCTTGTGTCATGCAGGCTATTGTCTGGTCCACCTCGAGGTCGAGGAAGAGATGGTAGCCGAATATGTCCGCCGTCTCCTGCGTCATCGTGAACTGAACACCAAGGCCAAGCGGATGGGTTGCGTCATTCGGGTGGTGCCAACCGGATTGGCTCTTTGGCGCATCCAGCAGGACGAAATCGGCCATCTCCCGTGGCAGTGAAAAGGTGATCCAACGGAGACCAGTCGGCGGGCAGGCCGAAGGCGTCCCAGCCCATCGGGTGCAAGACGTTGTCGCCGCGCATGCGGCGGTAGCGAGCGAGGATGTAGAAGCGGGGCTTGTCGGAGAGGTCCGGCGTGCGGAAGGTGTGGTGGTCCAGCCAGAACCGCTGCCAGCGCGGTTCGATCGCCCGTGGATTGTAACTCGGCATGTTCGCCTCGGGGGGGAGCGGACGGAAGCGGGAGGCCCGCGTAGGGGTTATCGTACGGGATGGAGCGAGGGAGGGACACGGGCGGGGGCGGGGTGGTTCGGGCAGCTAGTGCCGCGTCCAGTCACTGACTTTCGCGCTGTCAAGCGGCTCGCTGTTGGCGTTTGAACTCGGTCCAACTCTGCCGACTAATGGGGCGCTCCCCATTGCGCCACTTCATGTACGACTCGATCGCCTCTTGCAGTGCC
>JANXSH010000500.1 GCA_025356615.1 Planctomycetia bacterium
CCCCTCCCCTAAAAGGGAGGGGGAGCCGGAGGCATGTCTTTTGGCGTGAAGTCTCCCACGGGCCGGTCTTGCTCCCCCTCCCTTTTAGGGGAGGGGGCTGGGGGGTGGGGTCTAACCAGCGACGACCCGTGATCCTCGAAACTACTGGTTAGCGACCGGCTCGCCTCAAAGCGATTCCTTCACACCCTCTCAGTGTTCAGTGTTCGGTTGAGGGGGCGAGCGGAGCGTGTCAACGCCCTGTGGTCATCGAGTCGAGAGCGTTCATTCCAGAGTCTCTTCAACTGAACACTGAACACCGAACCCTTCTTACACATCACACGTCTCGAACGCCTGCTTCAGCGACGCCGCCGGATCGCGTTTCGGGATGAACTCCTGGGCGAGGTAGCCCTTGAAGCCGGTCGCGACGATCGCCTTGGCGATGGCGGCGTAGTTCAGCTCCTGCGTCTCGTCGATCTCGTTGCGGCCGGGGTTGCCGCCGGTGTGGTAGTGGCCGATGTAGTCTTTGAAGTGGCGGATGGTGCGGATCACGTCGCCCTCCATGATCTGCATGTGGTAGATGTCGTAGAGCAGCTTGAAACGGTCCGACCCCAGCGCTTTGCACAGTTCGACGCCCCAGATCGTCTTGTCGTACATGTAGTCCTTGTGATCGACCTTACTGTTCAGCCCCTCCATGATGAGGTTCACCTTCTTCTTCTCCGCGTGCCCGATCACTCGCTTGAGGCCGACGAGGCACATTTTGAGGCCGGCCTCGTCGTCGAGGCCCTTGCGGTTGCCCGACATGCAGATGACGGCGGGCAGGTTCTCCTCGGCGGCGAAGTCGATGAGGTTGGTCAACTGCTTGACGATGCCGTCGTGATACTCCTTGCGGTTGAGGCCCTTAACGATATCCGCCCCGCCCATGAGGGCGCAGGTCAACCCCGCCGCCTTGACCTTCTTCGCCTCGTCGGGGGAGAGCAATTCGATCGACTGGTAGCCGATCTTCTTGGCGACCTCGCAGAGCTTCTCGAGCTTGATCCCGCCGTAGCACCACCTACAGATGGACTGCTTGAGGTTCCCCTTGGGCTTCGGCGCGTCGCCGAGCGCCAGGGAGGAGGCCAGCGTAGCGCCGACGACGCCGACGCCGAGGTTGCGAAGGGTGGAACGACGATCCGGGAGATCACGGCTCATGATGGGTTTCCTGGAGAGAATGAAGAAAGACGGGCGAGCCATAAGGTAACAGGAGTGAGGGAAAGTCGAATCGCCCGGAGAGTGGACGGGGCTGAATGCGATCGAGGAGGACTACCACTTCTTGTAGGGCAAGAATTTCCCGTTCATGGTGATGACGACACGATCGCCCTTCGGGTCTTCCTGCTTGGCGATGTCCATCGTGAAGTCGATCGCGCTCATGATGCCGTCGCCGAACATCTCCTGGATGAGCGCCTTGAGGGTCGTGCCGTAGACCTGCGTGATCTCGTGGAAGCGGTAGATGAGTGGATCGACCGGCACGTCGGCGTCGAGCGAGCCCTTTGTCGGGTAGACCTGGAGGGCTGCGGCAACGTCCGGCCCCAAGCCGAGGACTCCGACGACCTTTTGAGCCTCCTCGGCCGTCATCGTCGCCTGGCCCAGTAGCGCGGAAGTGACCCAGACCGGGTGTTTACCGACCGCCTTGGCGATCTCCGCGTAAGTGACCTTCTTCATCGCCTTGGCGGCAATGATGGCCTCCGTTGCTTCGTCTCGGGAAATCATTGGCTCTCCTCCAAATGGTAGTGGTGAGGACGAGCTTTTGATAGGGAATCGTGGTCGGCGTGGACAGCACGCCCCGAGAGGCTGATGGCAACCACTGAAAAGCACGAACGCCCGGCGTCGAGGACGAATCCTCGACGCCGGGCGTGGACGAATCAGGGGAAGCGCATCGCTCAGGCGAGAGCAGCTTCGGGACTCTTGCGGAAACGACGACGATACCGATTCAGGGCCAGGCCCGTGAGGCCAATGCCAAAGAGCGCCAGGGTGCCCGGCTCCGGGGCATTGGCAGCACTGGCAACGCCGCCGCCATCAACGCCGTTCTCGACGAGTTGGAGGAAGGCCGTCCCACTGTCCAGGTTGAACGGGATCTGAATGTTCGTCAAGACGAGCGAGTGATCGCCGGGGGCCAGAGTGAAGGTGCCTTTGCTGAAGAGGCCGGCAAAGGCCACGTCGGGGTTATCGGTCCACGGCACGCTACCGTTGAGTTGAGAGGTCGTGCCGACGAGCGAACCGTTGTCGCTGAGTTGGAAACGGTCGCCCGATACGAAGGCGTCGGTGACGTTGACTTTGACGAAGACATCCGTATGGAACGTGAAGGCCGACTCGATCTGGGTGACGTTGGGGCCACCCGTCCAGGAGAACTGGTGCCAGCCGTCGCCCACGGCGATGGTGTCGGCGAGTGCAAGTGAAGGCGTTCCAAGGACGGCGAGCGCCAATACGACGCAAAGGGCTACCGCCCGGATGGACATGCGCATGGTGAGGACTCCTTTCCCGGCCGGCCCCCTCCCCGAAACATCCACGCACTTCGGGCGGATTAGGGAGACCGACTAAATCCAGAGAGCCAGGATAATCAACTGCACCATCCGAACAAGTCCAACTTATCCCTCTTTCCAACCCCTCTTGCCCCGAATGCCAGGTGTTGATCTCGGGCAAAGGGCGGGAGTCACGCCGCGCACTTGCGACGAGCCGCCTCGTCGAGGAGCCGCACGAGCTGGCGGTAGTGTTCGTCGAAAGTCCACTTCTGCCCCCCGCGCAAGGCGGCGCGGGCGCAATTCTGTCGGCGGACGGGGTCGAGGAAGTACGACAGCGCCCCCGCGAGCTCGTCGCGGTCGTGCGGGTCGCGGATCACGAGACCGTCGGTCGGCGGGTCGAGGAGTTCCGCCGCACCGTTGTATCGCGTCGTGATGACCGGCAGGCCGCAGGCCTGCGCCTCCTGAACGACCAGGGAACAGGGGTCGTAGAAGGTCGGGTGGACCAGCAGGTCGGCGGCGAAATAGGAGTTGCGCGGGTCGGACGAGAAGCCGAGGAACAGGACGTTTTCGGAGATGCCGAGCCGCTTGGCGAGCCGCCGATACGAATCGACCTTCGGGTCGCCGACGACGGCGAGGCGGAAACCTTTTCGCCGGGGCATCCGCGCGACGCCGTGCAAGAGTGGCTCTAGTCCTTTGAGGCGATAGTTCATCGCCACGAAAAGCGCCACGGTGTCGTTCGGATCGACGCCCCAGTCGGCGCGGGTTCTGACCCGCCGCGCGGGCCGATCCGTCGCGGCGAAGCGATCGGGGTCGATGGCACAGTGCAGGACCGAGACGCGAGACCGATCGATCCCCAGGTAGCGCTGGAAGTGTCGCCGGACGAAATCGCTGTTGGCGATGATGAAGGGCCGTCGGCCCTCGAGGTATTGCCGTCGCTCGAAGCGACGAAAGGACCAGAACGCCGGGTCCAGGAGCCGTGCGAGCGAGGCCAGGCGGCGGAGCCAGGGCGAGCGGTGCTTGTTCAGCCCGTGCCGGACGGTGGCGTGGTATAGCCCACCTGCGGGGTACTGTACGTCCACGCCGGCGACCTTGTCGAACCCCAGCGAGACATCATGTCCCCCATGAGGCAACACCTCCGCGATCGCCTTGCTGAACCGCCACGGCCGGCTCGACCGCGAGCCTTTCGGCACGCGGACGGGGTGTAAGTGGACCGTCGCCGGTAGTGCGTCGGCGGCCCAATCCTGGGCATAGAGGTGGACCTGGTGCCCGTCGTGACAAAATCGACGAACGAGGTCTACCAGGTGCTTTTCACAACCGCCCCGCGCCGGGAACACCGACAGATGACAGATCGCAAGATTCATGACCTTTGCCCCTCGATCCTGTTTGATTTGCGGCCCAGGCTCAGGCGGCGGCCCGGCACCCCATCGACTCGACCGATCGGCTCGAATGGGACGAGTCGAGGTGACTGACCGCCAGTGCATGCCGGGCGTGTCGGTTGAGGATGAAGCAGAGGTCCGTTTCGTCGCCGGTCCCGATCTCGCCCGTGACGGGCACGGTCTCATGGGTTGGGTTCCCGGTCCCTCTTCCCCGCCCCCCCATCTCCGCGAGATCGCCCATTCGGGCACCGCGCATCTTGGGGACGAGGACATCCCCGTTGCTCGCGTACCCAAGGGCGAACTCGATCAGGTCGCCCGCTTCTTCGACGGTGTAGACGAAGCGCGTCGAATCCGGGTGGGCGTCCCCCTCGTGGGGCCGTCGTCCCCGCACGCTGATCCGGCCCAGTCGGCAGATGTGGAACTGCGTGTCGTACCCTTGTTCGGACGACTCGAGGACGAGACACTCGGCGAGGTACTTGCTCATGGCGTAGACCGAAGACGGGCTAGCGGCCTCGACGGCGGACACGAAGACGAACCGCTCGACTTCGGCCTTCGTCGCCAGGTCGGCGACACGTTGCGTCCCCTGGACGTTGGTGTCGAGGGTCAGGGCGCAGTGTTTCTCCGCAATGTCGGCGTAGCGCTGCGCGGCGGCGTGGATCACGACCCGGCTCGCATGAACGGCCTCGGCCAATTGGGGGGAATGGAGATCCCCGCAGACGGTCTCGATGCCCGGATGGCGGGCAAGCAGCTCGGCCAAACTCTGGGCGTCGCGTCCCTGGGCCAGAACGCGATATCGCTCGTGGAATCGCTCCACGAGATGACCGCCCACCGTGCCCGTGGCCCCGGTGATGAGCATCACCTTCACTCGCGCCTCCTTGCTCTGTCCTGCCCGACGGCGAATCGACTCGCAAATTCAATCCGTTCGCGATCGACGAAAGGATCCGTCGGCGAGGGTGCGGATAACAGGGAAGGCGCTCTCGTGTCAAGAAGAAGGTGGCGCGCCGATTCGCGGCTCGGGCATGGTGATTCGTCGCAAAATGGTGTACACTGGATGAGCGTTATCCATCCGTCACCCATATCTCAGGGACGAGGAGTATGGCTCCCGACGACTTCACCCGACTGTCTGCGTCCGAGGACGAGAAGATCGGCCGGTATCAGGCCGTCCAGCCCGGACCGGACCCGCTCGTGGGGCGAGTCCTCAAGGGGGCGTATTGCATCGAGGGGAAGGTCGGCGAGGGGGGCATGGGCGTCGTCTACCGGGCCACCCAGATTACACTGGGGCGGACGGTCGCGGTCAAGATGATCCAGCAAGACCGCCAGATGACGGCTGATACCGTCGAGCGGTTCTTCCGCGAGGCGCGACTGCTCACCCAGGTGCAGCACCCGAACATCGTCAGCGTCATCGACTTCGGCACCGAGGTGGGTGGCCTGCACTTCCTGGTCATGGAGTTCCTCCACGGCGAGCCGCTCGACCTGTTCGTCAAGGTGCGCCGGCGTCTCAGCCCGGAAACGATCCTCGAGGTCATGCAGCCCCTCTGCTCCGCCATCTCGGCGGCCCACCAAAAGAAGGTCGTCCACCGCGACCTCAAGCCGAGCAACATCTACCTCGTCCACGTCACCGGCAGCGCCAGGCCCGTCGTCAAGGTTCTCGACTTCGGCCTGGGGAAGACCCTCACCGCGCCCGGCTCCGAGGGGCTGACGCGCCAGGGTCTCATGATGGGCACTCTGTGCTACTCCGCCCCCGAGCAGCTCGGCGGGGCCGATGTCGATGCGCGGGCCGATGTCTATTCGCTGGGTGCGATCCTGTATTTCCTCGTCGCGGGCCGGTCGCCCTATCTCGACGAACACAAGCAAGGCAATCTCCTCCTCCAGTTGGCTCGTCCTCCTGAGCCGATCGACCCGACGCACCTCGGCCCGGAGCGGACGCGGGCCGTCCAGGTCATCATCCATCGGGCGATGAGTCCCAATCTCGTCGATCGCTACGCCACGCCCGATGCGCTGTTCGCCGACCTGGCCGAGTTGTTGCGACCCAACGAGACGGTGTCCGAGCGTCACGGCTCCTCGCTCATCGAGGCACCGACCCAGATCCGACCCATCGCCCAACCAACGATGACCGCCCCGCGCGTGACACGGCGCGGCTGGATGGTCGCCATCGGCGTCGCGGCTGCAACGGGCATTGCTGGGCTGGGGTATGGCCTGCGCCGGGTGGCCTTCCCCGCGAACCCTGGCGTGACCGCCCCCGGCGTGACGGGAGAGGAAATCCTCGTCGGCATGTCGGCCCCGTTCAACGGCCCCACCGCCGAACTCGGGCGGGGCATGCAACTCGGCATCGAGACCTGTTTCGCCGCCGTGAACGAGGCCGGCGGCGTCCACGGTAGGCGGTTGCGCCTCGTCGCCCTCGACGACAGCTACGAGCCGGATCGCACGCGCGAAAAGATGGGGCAGTTGATCGACGAGTACGGCGTCTTCGCCTTCCTCGGCAACGTCGGCACGCCGACGGCGGAAGTCGCCCTGCCGATCGCCAAGAAGAATGACCGCATCTTCTTCGGCGCGTTCACCGGCGCGAGCCTGCTCCGCAAGGAGCCGCCCGATCACCTCGTCTTCAACTACCGAGCCAGCTACGCGGAGGAGACCGCCGCGACCGTCGGCTACCTGCTCACCCTTCCCGACATTACGCCGGCCAGCATCGCCGTCTTCGCCCAGAAGGACGCCTTCGGAGACGTGGTGTTCGCCGGCATCGCGCGGGCCTTGAAGAAGCACAAGGTCCGGCCCGAGTCGATCCTCCGGCTCGACTACGACCGCAACAGCGCCGACGTGACGCAGGCGTTGGCGAAGTTCGACGCCCACAAAGCAAAGCTCGAAGCCGTCGTCATGGTGGCGACCTACAGGCCCGCGGCGAAGTTCATTCGCGGCGTGCGTGGCCTCCGGTCCAAAGTCATTTGCACGAACGTCTCGTTCGTCAACAGCGAAGCTCTCGCCGAGGAGTTGACCCCGCTCGGCCCCAAGTATAGCGCCGGGATCATCGTCACCCAGGTCGTGCCGCACTACGACTCCGACAGCACTGGCGTCCGCACCTATCGCAGACTACTAATGCGTTACCGCCCGTCGGCCCTGCCGGGCTTCGTCTCCCTCGAGGGCTTCATCGCGGCGAGCATCTTCGTCGAGGGGCTTCGCCGCGCCGGCCCCGAGTTGACGACCGACTCGCTCGTTTCGGCGCTCGAGGAGGTCCGCGACCTCGACCTTGGTATCGGAGAGCCGATCCGGTTCGGCCCGTCGAAGCACCAGGGATCGAGCAAGGTTTGGGGATCGATCCTCGACGACAAGGGCACCTACCGCAACCTGGACTTGGATTGAAAGGACCAACGATGAAAGCGACCTGGAACGGAGTCGTCCTCGCGGAGAGCGACGCGACTGTCGTCGTCGAGGGCAACCACTACTTCCCGCCCGACTCCCTGAAGAAGGAGCATTTCGCGCCGAGTTCGCACCACACGACATGCGGCTGGAAGGGCGAGGCGAGCTACTACCATGTCGAGGCGGCCGGCAAGACCAACGAGAACGCCGCATGGGTCTACCCCACGCCGAAGGACGCCGCCAAGCAGATCGCCGGGTACGTCGCGTTCTGGAAGGGCGTGCAGGTCGGGTGAGACACGCTGTTGGTGACACTATTACCCCGGCCCGAAATATTGTCAATAATTACGGCCCTGCGGCGTATTGGGCGCAGGGGTGACGGAAGTAGCTCTTGACGTGTTCGGGCAGGTGCAGCAGCCCGCGCATGAATCGCTGGATTCGGGACCGTAGCTCT